>JARRIY010000021.1:31569-34532 GCA_037379985.1 Maritimibacter sp. | reverse complement strand
GACGGTGCGTGGGTAATCCCTGTGCATCCGGTCATATGAGTTCGGGCCGGGATCAGAAGACCACTTCGATCCCGGTTTCCGAGAAATTCACCGTGACAGCGCGGCTCTGATGCCGGGCCTCCACGCCAAACAGCATGAACTGCACCAGTTTCGGCTCCAGCGTCGTGGCGGCATCTGGATTGGTGAGCAGGGTCCAAAGGTCTTCATCAACTTTCTGACGCTCGGCCCGCGCCGTCACCCGCCAGGCACCGTCATCATGCGACACGGTGATATCCGCGCCCCAGGGCATGGCGTTTTCCAGGCACATCAGCGCCAGAAACGCGAGTTTCACATCGGTGCGCGCCGGGTCGCCCTTGGGCTGCCAGTCGACATGCAGTTTGCGCCCGGCAAAGCTGGGCAAAAGGCTGCGAATTTCGCTCTCGGCTACCTTCTGCGAGGATTTCGCCGCACCGAAAGCAATGCGAAATGTCTTGATCCGGGCGTTGGCATTCTCCACGCTTTCGGTGATGAGCTGCAGCTCGGGCAGGTCGCCCTGACCGGTGAGGCCCAACAGCTCGACCCCGTTGCTGATCGCGCCCAGCGGGCTGATCAGATCATGCGCCATGCGCGAGCCGACAAGGGCAACAAGATCAGGCGTCGTCGGGGCTTGCGTTTCGTCGGTCATATGGCACTCCGGCAGAAAGGATAAATCGGATGAATGGAATGGCAGCTTTGTTCGAACCGGGCATGCTGGTGCGCCATCCGGGCAAGCCCGAATGGGGCTTGGGACAGGTTCAGAGCAATATCGGCGGCAAGATCACGGTGAATTTCCGGAATGGCGGAAAAGTGGTGATCGACAGCCGCCACGTTGAACTGGATCTGGTTGTGGATGAGGGGCACTGAGACCTCTGGTTGAACAATTTTCGCTATTGTCCCGAAAGGCTATCACAGCGCGGGCGGGTTTCAACAGATAAGCACCCCGTAAGCGCCCACGAGCGGTTGCCAAAGCCCATCTGCGGCAATAAAAGCCCGCCAGGAGGCGCGCAGGCCAGAATGTCTACCCACGACCCCGATTTCGAGCTGAGGCTCGCGACGAGCGCAGAAGATATTCGCGCGGGCCAGCGGTTGCGCTATGAGGTTTTCGTTGAAGAGCTGGGCGGTTGCGGGGCGCTGGTCGATCACGCGGCGCGGCTGGAACGCGATTGCTACGATGCTGAATTCGATCACCTTCTACTCTTCGACAAGGCCCGCCCGGGGGGGCCTGCGGTCGGGGTCTATCGGCTGATGCGCAGCGATATGCTGGGGCCTGAGGGGCGGTTTTATTCGGAAGATGAATACGATCTGAGCGTGCTGAAACACTCGGGCAAGCGGCTGCTGGAGCTGGGGCGGTCTTGCGTGCATCCCGACTATCGCGGCGGTCCGGCGGTGATGAAGCTGTGGCAAGGGCTGCTGGCCTATGTTGACCGGCATGCCATCGACGTGATGTTTGGCACCGCGTCGTTTCATGGCACCGATATTGCCGCACTGGATATGCCCCTGACGCATCTTTATCACAACCATCTGGCCCCCGAAGAGCTGCGGGTGCAGGCGGTGCCGGAGCATATCCAGGTGATGGATCGTCTGCCTGTTGAGGCGGTGGACCGGGTGGCGGCGATGCGGGCTGTACCGACGCTGCTCAAGGCCTATCTGCGGCTTGGCGGCTTTGTTGGCGATGGGGCCTATATCGACCACCAGTTCAACACCATTGATGTGTGTATCGTGGTCGAAATCGCCCGCGTGCCGCCCCGGATGCGCGCGCTTTATGCCGGAGGTGTGATCGGATGAGCAGCATGGTCTGGAATGATGGCAGCACGGCAGAGCCGGTGCGTATCACGCCGCTGGGCTGGCTGCGGGTTGTGCTCCGCGGGGCACTGATGATGCTGGTGCTACTCACCGGGCTGGTGCTGATGCTGATCCTGCGGCTGTTTGAAAAGCCGATTTTCGGGCTGAAACGCCCGGTGACGCCCTGGATCACCCAGATCGTCTGCACGCTGGTGCTGTTCATTTTGGGGATGCGGCTGAAAGTGACCGGGCGGCAGATGAAGCGAAAAGGGGCGGTGGTGGCCAACCATGCCTCATGGCTGGATGTTTTCGTGCTTAATGCGCGCAAACGGATCTATTTCGTCGCCAAGGATGAGGTTTCGGGCTGGACCGGGATTTCGTGGCTCGCAAAGGCTACAGGCACGGTGTTCATCAAACGCGACCGCAAAGCGGCGGCGGCGCAGGTGGAGATGTTTCGTGAGCGTTTGGGGGCAGGGCATAAGCTGCTGTTTTTCCCCGAAGGCACTTCGACGGATTCGCGCCGGGTGCTGCCGTTCAAGACCACGCTTTTTGCGGCCTTCTTTGACGAGGCGCTGCATGAGGAAATGCACATCCAGCCCGCCACGGTGATCTATCACGCGCCAAAGGGGCGGGATGCGCGGTTTTTCGGCTGGTGGGGGAGCGCGGAGCTGGCACCGCATCTGATCAAAGTCTTGGCGCAGGCGCCGCAGGGCTGGGTTGAATTGGTCTATCATGAGCCGCTGCGGGTGGCGGAATATCAGAACCGTAAGGCGCTGGCGTCGGCGCTGGAAGAGGCCGTGCGTGGGCCATTGGCGGCGGAGCTGGCAAAAGCTGTATAAGCTCTAGCGACGTGTGCCACTGAGGCTGCTCAAGCGCTGAAACAGCTCGGAGATTTCATCGACATCGATATTGGCGAAAGCGATGCGGATTTGCTGCGTCCCTGCCTGATCGCGCGCAGGCATGAACATCGAGCCGGGCAGGGCGAGCACGCCGATCTCGCCCACCATGCGCTTGCACAGGGCTTCGGCCTCTTCGGCATAGGGATGCTCGACATAGGCGAAATAGGCGCCAGCCCCCAGAACTCGCCAGCCATCGAGGGTTTCAAATCCTGCTTCGATTGCGGCGCGGCGGGAGAGGATTTCCGCACGTTCGCCTGCCAGCCA
>JARRIY010000021.1:0-31536 GCA_037379985.1 Maritimibacter sp. | reverse complement strand
CGTGGGCTTTTGCCAGATCATAGAATGCGGTCAGCAGCTCGGCGGGATATTCGACCCCGCCGGGATTGTTTGGCGTCACCAGCACGATCGCGCGGGTTTTGGCGGTGATCAGCGCTTCGGCATCGGCCAAGCGCGGCACTAGGTCTGGCCCCGTGCGCAGCGGCACGGCCTTGATCCCGGCCATGTCGAGCCACATTTTGTGATTGAAATACCAAGGGGTTGGAAGAATGACCTCATCCCCGGGCGCAGCGAGGGTTGAGATCGCGGCGGCAAAGGCTTCGTTGCAGCCTGCCGTTATGGCCACCTGTTCGGGCGCTACCGCACCGCGATAGAGCGCAGAGACCTCGCTAGCCAAAGCCGCGCGCAGATCGGGCAGACCCAGAACCGGGCCGTAGAGATGCGCGGTATCGTCGCTCAGCGCCGCCTCGGCAATCGCGCGGCGCAAAGGCTCAACGGGCGGATCGACCGGCGCGGCCTGACTGCCATTGATCAGAGGGCGTTCGGCCGGAAAGCTTATGCCCTCCAGCCAGCGCCGCGCCTCCATCACCGGGGGCGCGGATGTGGCGCGAATATTGGGATTGATCGGCGTCACTTGACGCTCGATGTGACCTCGGCCAGCGCTTCGACCTTGGATTTCGCGGCGCCGGAATCAATCGATTCCCGGGCAAATTCCACGCCCTCTTTCAGATTGGCTGCCTTATCGGCCACCACCAGAGCGGCGGCGGCATTGTAAAGCACCGCATCACGATAGGCGGAGTGGCCCCCATCCAGAAGCGCACGGAAAGCATGGGCGTTTTCTTCCGGCGTGCCGCCCAGCAGCTCTTCAAACGGATGCTCCGGAAGCCCGGCATCTTCGGGATGAATTTCCGCCTCACGGATGTCGCCATGGTCGAGATTGACCACCCAGCTTGCCCCGGCAATCGACAGCTCGTCAGTGCCATCGCTGCCATGTACCAGCCAGGCTTTTTCACTGCCGAGACTGCGCAGGACTTCTGCCATCGGGCGCAGCATTTCGTTGGAAAACGCGCCGGTAAGCTGGCGTTTCACAAAGGCCGGGTTGGTCAGCGGGCCAAGGATGTTGAAAATCGTCCGCGTGCCCAGCTCGGCCCGGGTCGGCATCACATGCGCCATCGCCGGGTGATGCATCGGGGCCATCATGAAGGCGATCCCGACCTCTTCCAGGGCGCGTTCCACCACTTCGGGGCCAACCAGCACATTCACGCCCATCTGGGTCAGCGCATCCGCGGCCCCGGATTTCGAGCTCAGGTTGCGATTGCCGTGTTTTTCCACCGGAACCCCAGCGCCCGCCACCACAAAGGCCGTGGCGGTGGAAATATTCAGCGTGCCCTTGCCATCGCCGCCAGTGCCGACGATATCCATCGCTCCTTCCGGGGCGTGAACGCGCTTGCATTTCTCGCGCATCACATAGGCAGCAGCGGCATATTCATCCACGGTTTCGCCGCGTGTGCGCATCGCCATCAGCAACCCGCCGATCTGACTGGGCGTCGCATCGCCTTCAAACAGAATCTCAAACGCCTTCTGCGCTTCGGCGCGGGTAAGCGGGCGGGTGCAGGCCGCTGCGATCAGCGGTTTCAGAGCGTCACTCATGCGGGAACTTTCACTTTCTTCAGGAAATTTTGCAGCATCTCGTGGCCGTATTCAGACCGGATCGATTCCGGGTGGAATTGCAGGCCTTCGATCGGCAGCGTCTTGTGGCGCAGCCCCATGATGGTGCCATCGTCCAGCCAGGCGGTGATCTCCAGGCAATCAGGCAGACTGTCACGTTCGACCACCAGTGAATGATAGCGCGTGCCTTGCAGGGGCGAGGGCAAGCCTTCAAACACGCCTTTGCCCGCATGATGGATCTCGCCCATCTTGCCATGCACGATATCGTTGGCCCGCACGACCTTGCCGCCAAAGGCCTGACCGATGGTCTGATGCCCGAGGCACACGCCCAAGAGCGGCACACCGGCCTCGCCAGCAGCAAGGCTCAGGGGCAGGCAGATCCCGGCTTGATCGGGGTCGCAGGGGCCGGGCGAGAGCAGAATGCCGTCGGGGCGCAGGCCCATTGCCTCCTGCACATCCAGCGCATCATTGCGCACAACCTTCACCTCGGCACCCAGTTCGCCCAGGTAATGCACCAGGTTGTAGGTGAAACTGTCATAGTTATCGATCAGCAGGATCATGTCACATCCGGTAAAAGGGGTTTTCTGGCTTTTCTGTCGGGTTATACATGTGCAGAGCCGCCGCCTAGGGTCAAGTGATGCGGCTGAAAACATGCAGGAGATTTGACCGTGTTCAAGGGCATCATATTCGGGCTGATCGTGGCTATACTGGGCTTTGGAGCGGTGTCGCTGAGCATTGGACCGGTGGAAATGACCACGGCGGTGCCGGAGGCGGGCATGGCGGATGACGCCCCCGCACCGGACGACTCAGCGGATGCGGGCGAAGACGCGGTGCAGGATCAGGGCGGTTCGGGTGAAGAAATGGCCCTGGAGAGCGATCCGGCTGAGGATGTGGCGTCGGAAATGGCCCCGGAGACAGCTCCGGCTAGTGAGGCTGTGGAAGACGCGCCGGAGATGGCGGCGGCGGATGAGAATGACATGGCCGCGCCTGCGGATGACATGGCTGAGATGAGCGCGCCGGATGAAACCATGGATGGCGCCGATGAGATGGCCGCGCCAGAGGTGTCCGAGAGCGATAGCGCCATGCCAGCTATGGAGAGCGATGACACAGTAAACGATGATACTGTGCCCGCAATGGAGGGGGCTGAGAGCGGTACTCCGGACATAGCCGAGATGCCTGCCGAGGATGGCGACAGCATGGAAGATGTCATGCCGGATGCCATGCCCGAAGCTATGCCCGCTGATGATGCCGCAATGCCTGAGGGTGAGGGGGCTGAGACCGTCATGCCGGAGGACGCGCCGACACAAGATGTGACACCAGAGGCGGCGCCAGATATGACGGCGGACAGCGCGGAAATGGGCGAGGCGGAGCAACCTGCCGAAATGCCTGCCATTGGATCGGACGACGCACCGGACATTGCGATGGATCAGCCTGAAGAGATGGAAGAAGACCAGCCTCAGGGCCTGCCCGAGACCGGAGTGGTCACCAGCCGTCTGCCGCGCATTGGCGATGATACGCCGGCAGAAGACGCCGCACCGGACGACGAGGCTGTTGCCAGCCTTGCCCCCGTGGCTCCGCTACCCTCGGCTGGGATGCCCGAATCTAAGGTCGAAGGCGTCGTGACGGGGCGCTTGCCGACGATCAATGCGGCTGATGGCGAGAGCGATGCCGCAGATCCGGTGCTGGATTCCACGTCGCAACCCGCGTTGGAACGCAATGCGATCCGGTTCACTGCCAGCACTGGCCAACCGCTGCTATCGCTGCTGCTGATCGACACGGGCGACGGGCGCGACACGCTGCGCGATCTCGACAAGCTGCCGTTCCCGGTCACGGTTGCGGTGGATGCATCGGCCTCGGATGCCGCCAAAGCGATTGATTTCTATCGCGTTAAAGGGGCGGAAGTTGCATTGATCGTGCCACTGCCAGCCGGGGCCAGCGCCACCGATGTTGAGGTTACTCTGCAAGGCTATGATCGTCTGCTGAGCCAGGCCGTTGCGGCCATGGTGGCCGATAAGGACGGATTTCAGACGCTGGGCGCGGGCGCGGTGCAGTTTGGCGGGCATCTGCTGGATCAAGGGCTGGGGCTTGTCACCTTCCCGTCAGGCTTGAATACCGGGCACAAGGCGGCGCTGAAAGAAGGCGTACATGCCGGGCTGGTCTTCCGCGACCTTGACGGTGAAGGGCAAAACGGCGCGACGATCCAGCGCTTTCTTGATAATGCCGCCTTCCGTGCGCGCAATCAGAATGGGGTGATCGTGGTCGCCCGCACCCATGGCGAAACCGTGCAGGCGCTGCTGGAATGGTCGCTGGGCAATCGCGCGCAAACCGTGGCTCTTGCACCGCTCTCGGCGGTGCTGCTGGAGCAATAACACGGCTGTCGAAGGTCGCGGGCTGGCCTCGTCCCAAATGAAAAGGGCGCGGAGATACCGCGCCCTTTCGCATTATATCAACTGATGCCTCAGGCTTTGCGGCTGGCCAGGCGGAAGGTGATGGCGGCGGCGAGGCCGAACAGAACTTTCGAGGTCAGGCTGGCGCCATAAGGCACGATGGTGACGAAATCCGGATTGATCACCGGCAGCAGCACGAAGAAATTCATCGCCCAGATCGCCACCAGACCGACGACCACCAGAAGAGGCTCGGCCAGTGTTCCGGCAACGCGCGGTAGTACCCGCGGGATCGCGATGGCAAAGGCCAGCCCGATCATCAGCGCCAGCACCATATGGATGACAATGCCCAGCGCCACGGCACTGGAGGCTTCGCCAAGCCCGGGCAGAACCGAAACGGTCACGCCTTTCGCGACCAGCGCGGCGTCATGGCCTGTCAGCCCCTGATAGAGGGCGATCCAGCCGATCTCGGCGGCACCGCCTGCGAGCCCCGCGATGGTGCCAATGGTCAGGCCGCGTGTCAGGCGGGTGGGGCGTGATGAAAGTGTATTGGAATTCATGGCGTGTCCTTTGACCTGTATACAACGAAACCGACAGACCTGCATGAGAGATCAATCGGCAATAAAACCACTCGCCCACCTCAAGTGAACGCCGAGTGGGGCGATGCGTCAAGTGCAGGTTGAAAAAGGCGTAGTTTTTGTTGTGCAACATCACAGCGGAAAGTGAGCCAGTAGGGCAACGAAAAGGGCCGCCCGGCGATGCGGACGGCCCTTAACTGGATCAGTGTGTGGGATCAGGCGTTTACTTTGGCCAGTGCCTGATCAAGATCGGCAATCAGGTCGTTCACATCCTCGATGCCGACCGACAGGCGCACCACGTTATCGCCCGCGCCAGCCGCCACGCGCTGTTCGGCGCTGAGCTGGCGGTGGGTGGTCGAGGCCGGGTGGATCACCAGCGAACGGGCATCGCCCAGATTGGCGACATGGCTGAACAGCTCGAGGTTGTCGACCAGTTTGACGCAGGCCTCATAGCCGCCCTTCACCGCAATTGTGAACAGCGCGCCCGCGCCCTTCGGCACGATCCGCCCCGCGACATCCTTGTATTTCGATCCGGCCAGCCCGGCATGGGTAACGGCTTCGATGCGCGGGTCGGCGTCGAGCCATTCGGCCAGTTTCTGCGCATTGGCGATGTGCTTTTCCATCCGCAGAGACAGGGTTTCGATCCCCATCAGGGTGTAATGCGCGCCTTGCGGGTTCATCGTCATGCCCAGATCGCGCAGGCCCACGGCGATGCCGTAGAAGGTATAGGCCATTTCGCCCAGCGCTTCGTGGAATTTCAGCCCGTGATAGGCCGGTTCCGGCTCGCTGAGCGAGGGGAACTTGCCCGAGGCAGACCAGTCAAACTTGCCGCTATCGACGACAACGCCGCCGGTCACGGTGCCATTGCCGGTCATGTATTTGGTCAGCGAATGCACCACCAGCGTGGCGCCATGGGCAATCGGGTTGCACAGGTAAGGCGTGGCGGTGGTGTTATCGACCACCAGCGGCAGACCCGCGTCAGCTGCGACTTTTCCAATGGCGTCGAGATCAGTGACCACGCCGCCCGGATTGGCGAGGGTTTCGCAGAAAATCGCGCGGGTATTGTCGTCAACCGCTGCCGCCACCGCTGCCGGGTCGTCGAAATCAACGAATTTGGCTTCCCAGCCGAAGCGTTTGAACACTTGCGTGAACTGGGTAAAGGTGCCGCCATATAGCCGCGACGAGGCGACGATGTTCAGCCCCGGACCCATCAGCGGGTAAAGCGCCATAAGCTGCGCAGCATGGCCTGAGCTGGTGCAGACAGCGCCGACACCACCTTCCAGTGCGGCAATCCGGTTGGCCAGCGCCCCCACGGTCGGGTTGGTCAGGCGCGAATAGATATAGCCGACTTCCTGAAGGTTGAAGAGCGCCGCAGCGTGATCGGCATCGCGAAACACATAGGCGGTTGTCTGATAAATCGGCACCTGGCGTGCGCCGGTGGCCGGATCGGGCTCGGTGCCCGCATGAACCTGAAGCGTGTCGAAACCTTTGGTCATCTCGTTCTCCCTGAAATGCTCGCGGCAAACTAGAACATCGTTCCGCCACCGGCAATCGGGCCGATGACAAAAGGAACGATGTTTAGTTTTCTGCGATATGCAGGGAAGATATCATGTTGTCAGCGGCAAAAGGCGGCTATCTTCCAGCGCGGCGGTGCGGTGATGGCCAAACCGTTGTGCCTCAAGGTCTTGTGCAAAGCTCAGAAAGCTCGCGACGCTCGCCTGCCGGACCAGCAGAACCTTGTCCCAGCGCTCAGCTTCCGGCCCGATGAACCACGCCCCGCCCGTGCCTTCAAACAGCACCTCGCCGCCAGAGGCTTCTAGTAGCGGCGCGATCCCTGCCATATAGCGCGCATAGGCTTCGCGCCCGCTGATTGGCTCGGATGGGGCCAGATCGGGGGCGCGGCTGTAATCGGCAATCTCGCGGAATTTCATCAGGTTGAGCATCGTTACCGGGGTGTCCATGCCGCGCGCGATCAGAGCGGCGGCGCTTGCATCGGTTGGGGCAATATAGGTCATGTCAGTCTCGCTAGTTTGAGGGCATGGGTGCGAATGTCATCGGGCCAGGATTGCATCGATAGCGCAAATCCGGCGGGATCATTGGCGTAGAGCAGGCGAAGCGCGGTCTCATAGCCCGGCAGGTTGCCTGCGATGGCGCTGAGAAACGCATAGGCCGCATCGGGCGCAGGGCCGGGGGCTTCGTCGCGCATCGCCTCTTCCACCAAGCGGCGCAGGGTGGCCGAGGCACCGCCACGCTGACGGCGTAGCCATTCCCAATGCCGGGGCAGCAGCGTAACCTCGCGCGCCTTTACGCCCAGTTTCGGACGTCCGCGCGGTGGCTGAGCGCCTGTGAGGTCGAGATCAAGCTGTCGCCCGGTCTCATCCGAAAAGATCAGCACCCCATCGGGATGGGGGCCAAGCGGCGACAGGGCTTTGACCAATGCGTCGCGGCTGCCCTGAATGAGGATCGTGTCGCCCTGAAAGGCGGTGAAGCTGTCTGTTTGCATGTTTACACCCGGGTAAAATGATGTATGCCATAAACACCCGGGTAAAAAGAAAGGCAAGCCCCATGACAAAGCTTTCTCAAGAGGCGCGGCGCGCGGCGAAAACCGCTTGGCGCGAGCGCAAGCAAGATTGGGTGATCTGCGCGGTGCGGATTGGAGGTTCGGTCTGGGTGGAGCTGACGCCGGACGCGAGAGCGCTGGAAAACCGGATTGGCTTCATGTTGCGGCAAGGCAGTGAAGCCGCGCCGGGCATGCGTGCAGCCTATGCTGAAGAGGGCGCGCTAAGCTTCGAGATCGTTGAAAAGTTGGAAGAAGACCTGTCGCCATTGGCGCGCGAGCGTATTGGCGAAGAGCGGCTCAAATACTGGTCAGCGCAGCTTTCCGCCCGGATCTTTTAGCCGCGTCTTTGGTCGCCAAATACCTTGCAGGGGGTACGGAGGGGGTACAGGGATGCAAAATCCCCCGGGGCCTAGCGCATCCAAAACCCTTCGCGCTTGATGATGTTGCGCATTTTCTTCTCGGTCAGGGGCAGGGCGTCGCGATCAAAAAGCGCGCGCACCTTTTGCCCGCGACCCTGGTAGATCATCCTGAGCATCGGCTCATAGGCCTTCAGCACCTTCTTGATCTTGTTGGGCGTGGTGGCGGTTTCGATGGTTTCGATCACCAGATCGCTTTCACGGGCATAGGCCAGCGGCAGGATGCGCCAGTGGCAGCTGATATCGCCATCGAGCCCGGCGAGTTCTGGTCCGGGCCGTCCGCCGCCAAAGGAATGGATCACCAGCGGCAGGGCGACCTGATCGAGCCAGGGATCGAGGCTTTGCAGCACAAGCGCATTGGGCCGGTCATCGCGGATCGCCAGCGCATAGTCGAGAAAGCGCTGTTTGAACGCCACCGGATCGGCGCCGAAAAACCAGCCCGCGTTGAAATAGAGGTAGCGTTCCCAGTATTCGTCGGGTTCGGACAGATCGAGCGAGCTTTCGAAATCCAGCCCGAACTTGTCATAGAGCGATTTCCAGATCTCGCCATAGCCCGGGCCGTAAAGCTCAATCTCTGGCCAGGTGCCTTCGCGGCGCATCGAGGCCGAGGGGTGGGAGAAATCAAAGGCCACGTCCGAGAGCTTGCCGGTGATCACCGTATCTGTGTCGAAAAACACGAAATTCTCGCCCTCGGGCAGGGCGGAAAGCGCTTCGATTTTGTTGCCATAGGGGTAGGAGGCTCCGAAATGCTGTGACGCAAAAGGCACAATCTCAGCTCCAAGATCGCGCAGCGCCGCGCGGGCATCGTCGCCCATGCGCGGATCTTCGCCATGCCAGAGGTCGCCCGGCTGTGGCTCTGCTACAATGATTTTTCCCTGAAATTCCGGGTCACTGGCCCGCAATGTTGCACAAAACAGCAGGGCCTCATATTGTAGGCGGCCGGACTGACCGACCAGAAGGATGTTGAACGATGATCCGGTTTTCGCTGATTTCACCATCGTCGCTTTGCCTGTCCTTCGGTTTTCTGCCAATATCGGCGCTGCGGAGCCGCTTGTAACATTACTCGTTCATCCGTGCAGGAGCACAAATGAAACATTTGATCATGACCCTCACCGCGCTGGTTGTAGCCTTGCCTGCCGCCGCGCAGCAATACACAACCGCAGCAGAAGTGCGCCCGATCCTGGATGCGACCCGGGGAAAATGGGTGGCCGTTCGCGAATATGACGGCAAGGATCTGCTCTATTTCACCAATTTGTTGGCCTGGCGCTGCGGGGTCGATACGATCAGCTATATGATCAATGGCGGCGGGCTGACACGGTTGGATAGCGAGCCTTGTCACGAAGACGAAGCCGTGCCGAACGCACTAAAATCCAATGATATCATGCCCTTCATCAGTCAGCCGCTGGGTTCGATCGATACGGTTGAGATCCGTCTGCTTTATGATGACGGTTCGACCGACAGTGCCAGTTATCAGCGCAAGAATATCATGACGCCGTAACATCGGCGGTCAGCGCCAATGAAAAAGCCCCTGCGTGATGCGGGGGCTTTCTGTTTCTGGCGGCTGGTGCGCAGCGTCAGTCGGTCGCGGTGAAATGCCCGTAATCGCCACCCAGAAAGACGCGCGGATCGCCACCGTCTTCGGTGGTGACGTGATTGACATGGGCAATGATCACGGTGTGATCGCCTGCATCGATCCGGTCGCGAATGCTGCATTCAAACCGTGCCGGGCAGCCCGCAATCAGCGGCACGCCCTGATCCGACATCTCCCAATCGCAATGCTCAAAGGCTTCGGCTGAATTGGCAAAGCCCCAGGTGATGGCGTCCTGATCCGTGCCCATCACATGCAGGGCGAAATGCTCGGCCGCGATGAAGGTGTCATGACGGCGCGAGGCTTTGGCCGGGCTCCACAGGATCAGCGGCGGGTCCAGCGATACCGAGGTAAAGCTGTTGGCGGTGATCCCGATCGGGCCGGTCTCGCCAGCGGTGGTCACAACCGTCACGCCCGTTGCAAAACGGCCAAAAGCCGCGCGCAGGGCACGGTTATTGTCGGGGCCGGGAGTAAAGCTCTGTTGCATATCTGTCCTCGCCTGACGGGCAAACCAGCCGTAACGCTGATTCTGCCCGGGCGAAAGGGCGGCGTTACGGTGGCGTGTTACTGTACCGCGTCTTCGACGGGCATCTGGGCGCCCATGCCGCAGAACATCTCGTAGATCACTTCGAGAATGCGCCGGGGCCGGTCATCGGCCAGCGAATAATAGATCGCCTTGCCATCGCGGCGCGGGGTCACAAGCCCTTCCATGCGCAGCCGGGCAAGTTGTTGAGAAACAGCAGCCTGACGGGCGTGCAGAATCTGCTCCAGTTCGGTGACCGATTTTTCGCCGGTGACGAGGGCGCAGAGGATCATCAGCCGACCTTCATGGCTGATTGCCTTCAAAAGCGCCGAGGCGTCGCAGGCGCTCGACATCATGGTATTCAGGTCGTCTTCGGACATTTCCGGACTTAGGACGGGGGCCGCCATACGCGTTTCCTCAGGTAGTTTCTGTTCGCAGCTTATCATATTCATATAAGCGCGTGCAGGTTAAGGATCAATTTTCCACGTCGCGACGCGGAAAAAGGTCGCGCCAAACAAAATATTCAAAAAAATGCATAAGACCCCTTTACGCAGCCAAATCCATGCCTAAGTTTCCCTTCAAGCGGCGCCGGTTCTGGCGCCTTTTTGAACAGACCGGCAGGGCCGGTGTAGCGAAACGAGCCGGGCAACCGGCAATCAGGGACGCGTAAGATGAAAGACATGGCTATGGATTACCCCGTTGATATTTCCGTGAAACCCGAGGTGAAAGCCTTCTTTGATGAAGCCACCAACACGATCTCATATGTAGTGAAAGACCCGACATCGGATGCTTGTGCCGTGGTCGATAGCGTGATGGATATCGACTATGCGGCTGGGCGGATCACCTACGACCATGCTGATGAAATCATTGCATATATTGAGGATAACGGGTTGAAGCTGGAATGGCTGATTGAAACCCATGTGCATGCCGATCACCTGTCGGCGGCGCCCTATATCCAGAAAAAACTGGGCGGCAAGATCGGCATCGGTTCCAATATCACCGTGGTGCAGGACGTGTTTGGCAAGGTGTTCAACGAAGGCACCGAGTTTCAGCGCGACGGCTCGCAATTCGACACGCTGTTTGAAGATGGCGATACCTACAAGATCGGCAACATGACCGCCATCGCGCTGCACACGCCGGGTCATACCCCGGCCTGCATGACCCATGTGGTTGGCGATAGCGCCTATGTGGGCGATACGCTGTTCATGCCCGATGCGGGTTCGGCGCGGGCCGATTTCCCGGGCGGCGATGCGGCGACGCTGTATGATTCGATCCAGAAAGTGCTCGATCTGCCGGATGAAACCCGCCTGTTCATGTGCCACGACTACGGCGCCGATGGGGTGCGCGATATCGCCTGGGAAACCACCGTGGGCGAAGAAAAAGCCGAGAACATCCATTTCGGCGCGGGCAAGAGCCGTGAGGATTTCATCAAATTCCGCACCGAACGCGATGCCACGCTGGATATGCCCCGCTTGATCATTCCGTCCCTGCAGGTAAACATGCGCGCCGGTGAAATGCCGCCAGCGGACAAAGACGGGAAAACCTTCCTGAAAGTCCCGGTAAACGCGCTTTGAGCAGGGAGACGATCAGGATGAACATGAAGCAGTTGGACGAACAGGTCTGGGTTGCGCCGCAGATCAGCATTGAAGACGTGGCCGCGCTGGCGGAGCAGGGCTTCAAATGTGTGATGTGCAACCGGCCCGACGGCGAAGATGCCGGTCAGCCTGACTGGGATGACATCGCAGAGGCCTGTGCTGCGCATGGGATGGTGGCGCGTTATGTGCCGCTGGCTGGGCGCGATCTGACCGACTATGCCGTCCACGGCTTTGCTGAAGCTATGCGTGAAACCGAAGGCAAGCTTTTTGCCTATTGCCGTTCGGGCGCGCGCTGCGAAATCCTGTGGAACGCCGTCAAAGCAACGGCGGAAGCGGGCGCGTGATGCGCCGCTAGCAGATCTTTCGGCGCCCCGCTGTTGTGGGGCGTCGTAAGCCAAGATTTCACCGAAAGGGGCCCTTATGGCTGCCGACACTTCCCGTGCGCCCCGGCGCGCGCTTGCCCGTTATATGCCCATTTTCGATTGGGGACGTGATTACGGGCGAGAAACGCTGAGCTCTGATCTGGTTGCCGCTGCGATTGTGACGATCATGCTGATCCCGCAATCGCTGGCCTATGCGCTTCTGGCGGGGCTGCCTGCCGAGATGGGGCTTTATGCTTCGATCCTGCCGCTGGTGGCCTATGCGGTGTTTGGCACGTCACGGGCGCTGGCGGTGGGGCCGGTGGCTGTGGTGTCGCTGCTGACCGCCGCGGCCGTGGGCAATCTGGCGGTGCAGGGCACAGCGGAATATGCCGCTGCGGCAATTGTTTTGGCGTTTCTGTCGGGGCTGATGCTGACTGCGATGGGATTGTTTCGGCTTGGCTTTCTGGCCAATTTCCTCAGCCATCCGGTGATCGCCGGGTTCATCACTGCCTCCGGCATCATCATTGCCACCTCGCAGCTCAAGCACATCCTTGGTATTTCCGCCTCAGGCCATTCGCTGGTCGAGATCGTGATCAGCCTTGGTGAGCATCTGGGCGAGGTCAATATGATCACCCTGGCGCTCGGGGTGAGTGCCACGGCATTTCTGTTCTGGGTGCGCAAAGGGCTGAAGCCACTGTTGATCAAGGTGGGGCTTGGGGCGCGGCTGGCCGATATGCTGGCCAAGGCTGGACCTGTCGCCGCTGTCGCCGTGACCACGGGGATCAGCTTTGCCTTCGGGCTCGACGGGCAGGGGGTAAAGATCGTTGGCGATGTTCCGTCGGGCATGCCGCCCCTGACGGTGCCGCAATTTGACCTGCCCATGTGGACCTCGCTGGCCGGGTCTGCCTTCATCATTTCGATCATCGGCTTTGTCGAATCCATCTCGGTGGCACAGACGCTTGCCGCCAAACGCCGCCAGCGCATCACGCCGGATCAGGAGCTGGTGGGGCTGGGCACCGCCAATATCGCCTCGGCGCTGTCCGGTGGCTTTCCGGTAACGGGCGGGTTTTCGCGCTCGGTGGTGAATTTCGATGCAGGGGCCGAAACCCCGGCTGCAGGCGCCTATACCGCCGTGGGTATCACCCTTGCCGCGCTGTTTCTGACGCCAGCGCTGTACTTCCTGCCGAAAGCCACGCTGGCCGCCACCATCATCGTGGCCGTGCTGTCGCTGGTGGACTTCTCGATCCTGAAACGCACCTGGGATTATTCCAAGGCCGATTTCATCGCCGTCGCCGCGACCATTCTGATCACCCTTGGGGCAGGGGTAGAGCTGGGCGTTTCCGCCGGTGTGGCGCTTTCGATCGTGCTCTATCTCTATAAGACCTCGCGCCCGCATATTGCCGAGGTCGGGCTAGTGCCGGGCACCGAGCATTTTCGAAATATCAACCGCCACGACGTGCTGACCAATCCTGAGCTTCTGACCCTGCGGTTGGATGAAAACCTCTATTTCGCCAATGCCCGCTATATCGAGGATTACGTGCTCGACCGGCTGTCGCAAGGGCAACCGGTGAAACATGTGGTGCTGATGTGCTCGGCAGTGAATGTGATCGACCTCTCGGCGCTGGAAAGCCTGGAAGAGATCAATCGGCGGTTGGGCGATATGGGGATCACGCTGCATCTGTCCGAGGTCAAAGGTCCGGTGATGGACCGGTTGGAGCGCACGCATTTCCTCAGTGAATTGAAGGGCGAGGTTTATCTGAGCCAATATGCCGCGATGCGGGCGCTGGGGCCGGTAGTAGAACCCGAAGCCGTGGCGGCGTCCTGATCGTTTGTTGATAGGCGCGTAGGGCTCAACCTATCCTTGCGGTCAGGCGCAGATCCGCTGAAATTTCTACCGAAACAAGAAAAGCACCCGGTTGCAGCCCGGGTGCTCTATACAATTACGGGAAATTGCCTGTATACCACACAAGATTGTGTGAGCCGACAGCAAAGAAGGGCAAACCCATGGCTGAGCAGGAATTTGAACTGGATCTCGATGATCTGGAGCGGCGGATGCAGGGCGCGATTGACGCGCTGAAACACGAGTTTTCAAGCCTTCGCACCGGGCGGGCCTCGGCCACCATGGTTGAGCCGATCCAAGTTGACGCCTATGGCGCGCTGACCCCGATCAACCAGGTGGGCACCGTGAACGTGCCGGAACCGCGCATGGTGACGATCAATGTCTGGGATAAGTCGCTGGTCAACAAGGTTGAGAAAGCGATCATGGAATCGGGTCTGGGTATCAATCCGCAGACCAATGGCACCATCATCATGCTGCCGATCCCGGAGCTGAACGAAGAACGCCGCAGAGAGCTGACGAAAGTTGCCGCTCAATACGCTGAAAGTGCCCGGGTCGCGGTGCGCAATGTGCGCCACCATGGCATGGACGAACTGAAGCGCCACAAGGACGGGATGAGCGAAGACGATCAGAAATTCTGGCAGGAAGCCGTTCAGGATCTGACCAATAAATATGTGACCAATGTCGATAAGGCGCTGGAGAACAAACAAGAAGAGATCATGCAGGTTTGAGAATTTGTATGAATTTAGGATGAGCTGGTGAGGGTGATGAAAGACAGTCTTTCGCGAGAGTCTGCTGCACAGCCAGATGGCGGGACCAGGGAATCTGGTCCGCGTCACGTTGCACTGATCATGGATGGCAATGGCCGCTGGGCGAAAAGCCGCGGCCGTCCGCGTTTGTTTGGCCACCATGCCGGGGCCAAACGGGTGCGTGAGATTGTCGAAGCCTGCCCGGATCTGGGCGTGGAATATGTTACCATCTTTGCCTTTTCGACGGAGAACTGGAAACGCACCCAGAAGGAAGTCGCCGGGCTGATGAGCCTGTTTCGCCGCTATATCCAGAAGGAAGCGCGCGATCTGAAAGCCGAAGGCGTGCGGGTGCGTTTTATCGGGGATCGGGTGAAACTCGACAAGAAGCTGCAAAAGCTGATGGACGATCTGGAGACGATGACCGAAGAAAATACCCGGGTGCACCTGACCATCGCGATCAATTACGGAAGCCGGGACGAGGTGGCTCGTGCCACCCAGCGTCTGGCGCGTGATGTTGCAGACGGCAAGCTGGACCCGGACACCATCGGCGAGGAAACTCTGCCGAAATACCTCGATACCTGCGTGTTGCCCGACCCGGATCTGGTGATCCGCACCTCGGGCGAAGCGCGGATTTCGAACTTCCTGCTCTGGCAATCGGCCTATGCAGAATATGAGTTTATCGAAACGCTCTGGCCGGATTTCTCCGCCGAGATTTTCGGCAATATCGTCAAGAATTACGGCGGACGTGACCGGCGCTTTGGTGGCGTCAAGAATGCCTGACAGCGATAAGGGGCGGGTGCAGAGCTCGAAATGGGCCGATCTCGGCACGCGCGTAGCGTCGGCAACTGTGCTGAGCGCGGTGGCCATCGGAGCGCTTTGGGCGGGCGGTTATTTCTGGTCTGCACTGATCGCACTTGGGGCCGTTCTGATGTTCTGGGAAATCGCGCCGCTCTGTGAGCCGGTCATTGCCGGGGGCCGCCGGGCCATTTTGGCGCTTGCACCGCTTCCTTTCACCGCGCTCACCATCGTGGCTTCTGCGCCGGTGTTGGATGATCTTCTGTTGGGCGAGAGCTTGCTCTCGGCGCCGATGCGGACCGCCCATGCACTTGCCCTCATCTTCGCACTTGCCCTTGGGGCCCTGGTCCTGCGCTCCGGTCGGCTGATCTGGTTGGGCTATGGGCTGATGGTGCTGATCGGTGCCTATGCGCTCGGTTTCATGCGCATTCTTGGCGGCATGCCGCCGGTCTTGGCGCTGGTGCTGATCGTGGTGATTTCCGATGTGGCGGGCTACATGTTTGGCCGTCTTCTTGGCCCCGCGTCAGCCCCAAGAAAACCTGGTCGGGCACCGTGGCGGGTTGGATTGGCGCGGCTCTGTTCGGCGCGCTGATCATGCCGGGGCTTCTGTCGCACGAATACGGCTACCAGATGCCTGCGCTCATCGCCGCATGCGTCGCTGCGCTGCTGGCCTTCGCCGGGCAGATGGGCGATATTATCGAAAGCGCGATGAAGCGGCATGCGGGAGTGAAAGACAGCTCGCAGCTTATTCCGGGCCATGGAGGCGTGCTTGACCGCTTTGACGCCCTGATCGCCGCAGCGGCACTGGCGGGGATTGTAACCCTTTCGTCTTATTTGATCGGCTGAGACATGACACGACGCATTTCCATCTTTGGCTCCACCGGTTCCATCGGGGAAAGCACCATTGATCTGATCCTGCGCGATCCGGAGGCCTATCAGGTTGTGGCGCTGACCGGCGGGCATAATATCGCGCGACTGGCTGAACAGGCGAAGGCGCTGAAGGCTGAGATTGCCGTGACGGCGCATGAGGCGAACCTGCCCGCGCTGCGTGAGGCTCTGGCCGGAACCGGGATCGAGGCCGCGGCTGGCGCGACGGCAATCGAAGAGGCGGCGCGTCGGCCCGCTGACTGGGTGATGTCCGCCATTGTGGGCGCCGCCGGGTTGCCGCCGGGGCTCGCTGCGCTGGAAGAGGGCAGCACGCTGGCGCTGGCGAACAAGGAAAGCCTTGTGACCGCCGGGAAGCTGGTGCTGGGCACCGCCGAGAAACATGGCGCGCGGTTGCTTCCAGTCGATAGCGAGCATTCGGCAGTGTTTCAGGGGCTGGTAGGCGAGGATATGGACGCGGTCGAGCGGGTGATCATCACCGCTTCTGGCGGCGCCTTCCGTGACTGGCCGATTGAAAAACTGGCCGAAGCGACGTTGGAACAGGCCTCTAGCCATCCGAACTGGGATATGGGCCAGCGCATCACCATCGATTCAGCCTCGATGTTCAATAAAGCGCTGGAACTGATCGAGACCCGGGAATATTTCGGCGTCGATCCGGAAAAGATCGAAGTGCTGGTACATCCGCAAAGCATGATTCACGCGCTGGTCGGCTTCAATGACGGTGCGCTGATGGCGCATGTGGGGCCTGCCGATATGCGCCACGCCATTGGCTATGCGTTGAACTGGCCGGAACGCAAAAGTGTGCCAGTTGAGCGGCTGGATCTGGCGAAAATCGGCAAGTTTGAATTCCGCGATCCGGATGAACAGCGCTGGCCTGCGCTGCGTCTGGCGCGCGAGGTGATGGAAGTGGGTGGGCTTTCGGGCGCTGTGTTCAATGCGGCAAAAGAAGCGGCGCTTGACGGGTTCATCGCCGGGCAGATCGGTTTTCTGCAAATGTCAGAGCTGGTGGAAGAGGTGCTGGCGCAAGTGTCGGCGGATAGTGGCCTTATCCATGCCGCAATCACCCTTGATAACGTCCGCGCGGCTGACCAGGTTGCACGGCAGACCGCGAGCAGAATTATCGAGACCGGGGCCTGAACCCGGCAAGGAGGCAGAGCGTGGACCTGGCTAATCTGATTCCGTCATTCGGAAATCTGGCACTGACCGTGCTGGCCTTCATTTTGGCGCTGATCCCGATCGTGACCATTCACGAATTCGGCCATTACATTGTCGGGCGCTGGTCAGGCATTCGCGCTGATGTGTTCTCCGTTGGTATGGGGCCGACCGTGTTCAGCCGCACCGATAAACACGGCACACGATGGCAGATCGCTGCCTATCCGGTGGGTGGTTACGTGAAATTCCATGGCGATGCCAATGCAGCTTCGGCGAATGCCGATGACGCGGCGCTTGCCGGGATGGATGAGGCCGAGAAGCGCACAACGCTGCATGGCGCGCCGCTTTGGGCGCGGGCCGCAACCGTCAGCGCTGGCCCCCTGGCCAATTTCGTTTTTTCCACGCTGGTCTTTGCCACGATGCTGTTTTTTGCAGGCATCCCGACCGATCCGCTGACCGTGGATCGGGTCGATACCACGATTGCAGGTGACCTGCGGTCGGGCGATGTGGTGCTTGCGATCAATGGGCAGCCCACACCGGGGCTTGAGGGATTGTTTGCCTATGTCGACACGCTGCCCGATAAAAGCCCACTGACCTGGACCGTGGAACGGGATGGGCAGACGGTCGATGTTGAGGCTCTGCATCCCTATCCGCCGCTTGTCAGCGGTGTGAATGCCCGCTCGGCGGCGATTGATGCCGGGTTGCATCTGGGCGATCTGATTGAAACCGTGAATGGCGATCCGATTGCCAGTTTCGGTGATTTGCAGGAGATCGTGGCGAATGGCGATGGGGCCGCGCTGGATCTGGGAATCAATCGTAGCGGTGAGCGGCTGAACATCACCCTGTCACCGCGTCGGCAGGATATTCCCAATGCGGATGGCAGTTTTGAAACCCGTTGGCTGATCGGTATCGCAGGCGGGCTGCTGTTCGATCCGGCCAGCCGGACCCCGGGTCTGTGGGATACCCTGACAGGTGGGGCGGATCAGGTGATCTATATCATCCGGGCGTCACTCACGGGGCTGGCGCAGATGATCGTCGGCAATATTTCAAGCTGCAATATGGGCGGGCTGATTTCCATTGCGCAAACCTCGGGGCAGGCGGCCAGTCAGGGTGCCATGAGTTTTGTCGGTTTCCTTGCTGTGCTTTCGACGGCCATCGGTCTGCTCAACCTGTTTCCGATTCCGGTGCTCGACGGCGGTCATCTGGTGTTTCACGCCTATGAAGCGCTGGCAGGAAAACCGCCATCAGAGCGTGTATTGGGCTGGTTGATGACCATTGGGTTGTTCGTGGTGCTCAGCGCTATGCTGTTTGGGCTTATGAACGATCTGATGTGCTGATCTTTCTGCTTAAAGTTGAAATTCTGCCCTGATTGGTAATCGCAGGTTAATGAGTTTCGACTAAAAAAAGCCATATTTCCGCGTTTGTCCCGCCATATTCGCTTCCTACAAATGGAGGGGAAGAAGAAAGCAAGCAGGATTGAGGTCATGGAACTCGTACATAACGGTTATCGTGGGTTGGAGCTGCTGTTCGATCTCAACTGGGATCGGCTGCTTTATCTGGCGACTGTGGCTGGTGCACTTGGTGCCGGGGCCTATGTCGGAACCCTGATATATTGAACCACTTCAGCTGACCGGCAACGAATGTGGTGACGCGGAGCAACAGGCTCCGCGTTTTGCGTTTCTGGCGCTTTGACTCCGCCCCCCTTTCCCGATACTCACACAAGGACTGGGATGTCTGTGCGGGTATAATACAAATGACAGAAGAAGTGCGCCCTGCCTCTGCCAAAGGCGAAAAGGCGTTTACTGCAAGGCTCAAGCCGGCTGCGATTGCTGTTTTTCTTGCAACGACAAGCATGACGGCTGCGATTCCGACTCTTGCGGTAGCGCAAAGCTATTCGTTCACATCGGTTCAGATCGAGGGATTGAACCGGATTGAAGCCAACACGGTTCTGGCCCATCTCGGCTTTGCTCGTGGTGAAAGCGTCAGTGCGGCTCAGCTGAACGCCGCCTATCAGCGCCTGAACGGCTCCGGCCTGTTTGAAAAGGTCGTGTTGACGCCGCGTGGCAGCACCCTGGTGGTCAAGGTCACCGAGCTGCCGATGATCAACCGGATCAATATCGAGGGCAATCACGCGCTGAAAGACGATCAGTTGACGGCGCTGCTGAGCTCGAAACCGCGCTATGTCTACAATCCCGCCATTGCCGAGCAGGATGCTCAGGCGATTGCCGAGGCGTATCAGGCAAGCGGGCGCATTGCTGCTACGGTGACGCCGAAAATCATTCGTCGCGACGAAGGGCGTGTCGATCTGGTGTTTGAAGTTGCTGAAGGCAAGAACACCGAGATTGAACGCATCAACTTCAACGGCAACCGCGCGTTTTCCGATGCCCGGTTGAAACGAGTGATCTCGTCGAAACAGGCGGGGCTGCTGCGCTTCCTTGTTCAGGCCGACACGCTTGATCCGGCACGTGTGCAGTTCGACAAGCAGTTGATTGCCGATTTCTATACCGCGCGTGGCTATCCCGATATCGACGTGGTTGCGGTGACCTCTGAGGTAAGCCCGCAGGAAGACGCCGCCTATGTGACCTATCAGATTCGCGAAGGGCAGCAGTTCAGCTTTGGCGAAATCAGTGCTGCCAGTACCGTTGAAGGTATTGACGCCGCTACGCTGGAACCGCTTGCCCATATCCGCACCGGAAGCACCTTTAGCCCAACCGTGCTGGATCGTGCCGTGGCGCGGATGGAGAAAAAGCTCCAGCAGATGGGCTATGGCTTTGCCCGGGTTGACCCGAAAGTCACCCGGAATGATCGCGAAGGCACATTGGATATCGCGTTCACCGTTGTGCGTGGCGCGCGCATCGTGGTGGAGCGGATTGATATTCAGGGCAACACCACCACGCTTGACCGGGTTGTGCGTCAGCAGTTCAACACGGTTGAAGGCGATCCGTTCAACCCGCGCGCCATTCGCGCCGCTGCCGAACGAATCCGCGCCCTTGGCTATTTCTCCAATGTCGATGTACAAGCCCGTGAAGGCTCGCAGGCCGATGCTGTTGTTGTCGATGTGAATGTCGAAGAGCAGGGAACGGGGTCGTTCTCGGCAGGTGGGACTTATTCGTTCGGAACAGGATTCGGGTATTCACTGTCTTTCACCGAAACCAACTTCCTGGGACGTGGCCAATATTTCAAAATCGCGTTCACCGGCGGGCTTGATCAGAAAAACTACGCCTTGGCGTTCTCGGAACCCAATCTGTTCGGGCGGGACCTGAATGTTGGGTTTAATCTCAACTACTCCGAAACAACCTGGGCGTCGGGGCTGTTTGAAAGCCGGACAGGCGAGGCCACAGGCTTTATCGGTTTCCCGGTCAATGAGCTGAGCCGGGTCCGGTTCTTTGCCGGTGGTAATGTCGGAACCATGTTCAATTATACCGGCACTTCGGCCATCCTTCAGGCGGAAGCGGCCCGTGGCTGGCAATATGGCGTCCACGCCGGGATGAATGTTGATTTTGATACCCGCCGGAATGGTCTGAACGATCCGACCTTTATGGTTGCCAAGTTCAGCGGCGATTTCGGTGGGTTTGGTTCGGACAACCAGTATTTCAAAGGCACGGCGCAGGCCAATGTGTCTACGCAACTGGGCAATTCGGATATCACCCTTGCCGGTACGGTTGAAGGTGGGGCGCTGATCAGTATAGGCGGGAATGGCTCGCGACTGATCGACCGCTTTGCTCTGAGCACCGATCAGCTGCTTGGATTTGGCCCGCTGGGTGTTGGCCCGCGTGATACCGGCGCTGCGGATAATGACGCACTTGGTGGCAACTACTACGGGGTTGCGCGCGTGGAAGCCAAATTCCCGCTCGGTCTGCCGGAAGAATACGGGATCCAGGGCGGTGTGTTTGCTCATGCTGGTACGGTCTGGGGGCTGGATAATCCCGGCGGAGTGGATGACGCCATGCATATCCGGGCTTCGGCCGGGGCTGCGATTTACTGGGCTTCCCCGCTTGGGCCGCTGCGCTTTTCTTACGCCTATCCGCTCATGAAAGAGAGCTATGACGAAGAACAGCGCTTTGGCATCAGCATCTCGGCCGGTTTCTGAGCAGGCTGCTATGGGCGCGCTGCGCATCATTCTGATCACCCTGGCGCTGGTTATCTCCGGCGCCGGGGCTAGTTTTGCACAGTCACTCGGGCAAATCGTGTCTCCGGTCGTGACGCTCAACCGGGATCTCTTGTTTAACGAGTCCCTGTTTGGGCAGCGCGTGAAGCAAGATCTGTCGGCTGAAACGGCGCAGATGATCGCAAAGACGACGGAGATCGAAAACGCGCTGGCCGATGAGGAGCAAGCGCTGACCGAGAAACGGGAAACGTTGGACCCCGAGACATTCCGTAGTTTGGCGCTAGCCTTCGATGCAAAGGTGCAGAATCTGCGCGCCGAACGTCAACAGGCGCAGACGGATCTTCAGGCAACGATTACCAAAGCGCAGGAAGACTTTTTCCGTCAGGTCGGGCCGATCCTGGGTCAGCTCATGCGCGAACGCGGGGCGGTGCTGATCATCGATCAGCGCGCGATCCTGCTGGCCGCCTCCGATGTGGATATCACCGAAGCGGCGATCGAACGGGTGGATGCGGTGCTGGGCGATGGGGCGGATCCGGAGGCATCGCAGGACAGCGCGCCCACTGGGGCGAGTAGCGAAGGGATGATTGATACCATTCCGGCCCCGGAAACCCTGCCAGATACCGAGAGCTCTGATCTGACACAGCCCTCTGCGACGCCGGGGACCGGCCAGTAGCCCATTCTAGAGCTGCCAACGCGACAATCTTCAGGAGAGACCTATGAGCGATATTCCCACCACAGCCGATATTGAGCTGATCAAACGCTGCATTCCGCATCGCTATCCGTTCCTGCTGGTGGACCGGGTTGAAGATGTCGTGCCGAATGAAAGCGCGGTGGGGATCAAGATGGTCACCGTGAACGAGCCGCATTTTCAGGGGCATTTCCCCTCGGCTCCGATCATGCCCGGCGTGACCATCGTCGAAGCCATGGCGCAGACCTCGGCGGTGATGGTGGCGCTGAGCCTCGATCTGGTCGACAAGGAAGCGCTGGTCTACTTCATGGGCATCGACAAGGTGAAATTCCGCCGCAAGGTGGTGCCGGGCGATGTGCTGCGTATGGAGATCACCACCACCCGTGGCGGCCCCGGCTCGAAAGTCTGGAAATTCGAAGGCAAGGCGAGCGTAGACGGGCAGGTGGCCTGCACCGCTGAGTTTTCCGCGATGATCGACCTGTCGGCCAGTCAGGGCTGACGAAGCTCCGCGTTCGAGGGGCCAGCCCCTCGCGCTCCCTGAGGTATTTCAGGACCAAAGAGTCCAGATGGCGTTCACGCATTTTATGTGGCGCCATTTATACTTGTTACGGGCGACCAGACCGTAAGCGCGCCCCGCGCGTCGACGAATTGCCCGATCAGCGCGGTGGGGCGGGCCAGGCTTGGTGAATATCCCAGGCCAGTGCCTGCGCTGACAGCGCCCGTGCGCTGCCTTTTGCATCTGCCTTCACATAGCCCACCAGCCGGAAGGGCAGATTTAGCGACAGCACTCCGGCGACGATTTTGTCGATCAGGATGGTCTCGCGGTTCAGCGCGGGAACAGGGGAATGCGGCAGATGCGCGGCGGGGTACATTTCACCGATCAGCTCGGCGCAGAACAGTTTGGAATGATCCCCCGCATCAAAGCGCATATCGAAGGGCACGCCCATGCGCGCCATACCGCGATTGAGGATTGCCGCCCGGCTCATCCCCTGCGGCCGAAGCATGACCACCGCATCGGTATTCAGCACCACCTCAGCCGGGGCCAGGCGTACACCGCCATCAACGGCTTCCATATAGATGTCGCCGCGCGCAATCTGCTCACGCCACGGATCGAGTGCTTTCAGATGCCACAGCCCGGCGGCGCGCAGCTGCGCTTCGGTGCCCATATAGATCGCGCCATGGGTGAATTGCCCGGGGATCAACTGGCCGGACATACGGTTCCGGTTATGCAGAAAGACAATGTCGAGCGGCTCTAGCGAGGCTTTGACCAGCGAAACAGCTTCGGGGATCTGACCCATATAGCCGCGCCGGAGCTGAATCAGCCCGACCTGCCGCATCAATTCGACATTGGCATCTGCTAGCTCAATCGCCCAGTCGGGGTAATCTCCGGCGCCGCTACAACAGTCAGCCACGATCTCGCCCGGGGCTTTTGCAGCGGTCGCCTCATCCATCGGTATCTGCGCGGCAGAGCATGCGGCCAGCCCGAGCGCCAGAGCAACCCCTCCGGTAGACCGGGACCAGATTCGTTTCAGATGATGATCGCTCACGCTTCCCTCACTTCACCCAAGGCACCGCAATAATCGGTTGCCGCCATTCCTACTCCGGGATTGGGCGAAGGTCACTATATGACCTTGCTCCACATAACCTTACTGCGCTGCCAACATCGACAGGATCGAGGCTTCGATCTGACCGGCACAATAGCGCGGGCCGTCATTCTCCCAATCCGCCAGCATAGCGGCGATGTCATCCCGCGCGGCGATACGGTCTACCAGCCCTTCAATCGCCGGGGCGTGCTCGTGCAGCAGCGGGCGCAGGCCGGGCAGGCGATCCACCATTGTATGCCAGAGCGCGGCAAGGGTGAGGTCGGCCAGCGTTGGGGCCTCGGTGCCGAAGATATAACCCGCGCCCGGCGTCAGGCCATGGCTCACCCCGATCTGCTCATGTTGTTCCATCCAGCGCGGCAAGCGGGTTGAGGTGAACTCCTCCCAGGCCGGGCGATCCCACATCTGTGCCCCATGCGCGCGGGTGATCTCGGTCAGCACATCCATGCAATCGCAGATCAGCCGCAGGGTTTGATCGGGATCGGTGACCAGATCGTATGTGCGTCCCAGTGACATCAGGATCGCTGGGGTTTGGCTGAGCGACTGGCCGCTGCGATTGTCGATCAAAAGAGGCAGGGCCAGAAACGGATACTCACGCCCCTCGGGTTTGCGCGGGATTTCCTGCCAGCTTGCCCTGACATGGGCGAGCACATAGCGGATGAAATGACCCCGAAACGGGATAGGCCAGTAATGCAGGGTATAGTCGGGCATCGGCACCTCCTGAGATGCGTCTACCCTATGATGCGTTGGGCCGGGAGCAAAGCCCGGCCTTAGCCTTTCCAGATCCAGCCGCCGCCAAACACCTGGCTGCCTTCATTGGCGTAAAACACGCAGGCTTGCCCGGGGCTCACCCCTTCTTCGGCGGTCAGCAGCTCCACTTCCGCTTCGGTCTCTGAGATCGGGCGGATGATCGCTTCGCGCGGCGGACGGGTGGAGCGCACTTTCACCGACAGGTGCCATTCCTCTTGCGAGGTGAAGGGCACATCGCCCAGCCAGTTGATCTCGCGCACCGGAATGATGCGGGTTGCCAGCATCTCTTTCGGGCCGACGATCACCTGCCGGGCTTCCACATCCAGCCTCACAACATAGAGCGGATCGGCCAGCCCGCCGATGCCAAGCCCCCGCCGTTGGCCGATGGTGTAATGGATCACGCCGTCATGCGTGCCCAGCACCCGGCCATCGGCATGCACGATCTCGCCCGGCTCGGCAGCCCCGGGGCGCAGCTTTTCGATCACGCTGGTGTAATTGCCCTCAGGTACAAAGCAGATATCCTGGCTGTCAGGCTTGTCAGCCACCATCAGACCGAACTTGCGTGCCAGTTCGCGGGTCTCGTCTTTGGTTTTCAGATGCCCCAGCGGGAAACGCAAATAAGAGAGTTGCTCCGGCGTGGTCGAGAACAGGAAATAGCTCTGATCGCGGTTCGGATCGGCGGCGCGGTGCAGTTCGGCCCCCGAATCACCGGTGAATCTTTGGATGTAATGCCCCGTTGCCATGCAATCGGCGTCGAGATCGCGGGCCGTGGCGAGCAAATCTTTGAATTTCACCCGCTCATTGCAGCGGATACAGGGCACCGGCGTGGCCCCCGCCAGATATGAATCGGCAAATTCTTCGATCACCGCCTCGCGGAAGATATTTTCGTAATCCAGTACGTAATGGGGGAAGCCCATTTCCTCGGCCACCCGGCGGGCATCGTGAATATCGATCCCGGCACAGCAGGCACCCTTCTTGGCCAGCGCGGCGCCGTGGTCATAGAGCTGCAGGGTTACCCCAACAACGTCATAGCCCTCATCTTTCAGCATCGCGGCGACGACGGAAGAATCAACACCACCCGACATGGCAACCACCACGCGGGTTTCGGCTGGGGGCTTGGCGAATCCCAGGGAATTGAGCGGAATTTCGGCGATTTCAGCGGTCATTGGTACATTTCTGAGGCGAGAGTACAGGAATATAGGAAAATTAGAGGCAACAACAAGGCCAGGTTTCACCACTCCTTAAGCAGAATTGTGGAGATTAGTCCCAATATTCGATGAGGGGTAGCCCGATGTACTTGAAAAAAGTTGATGGACCGCGCGCTGTTCGCCTCCCTGATGGGTCGGTCATGACCCGTGCCGATCTTCCTCCGGCAAACACGCGACGCTGGGTGGCAAGTCGTAAGGCGGCGGTGGTGAAAGCGGTAAGCTTTGGCCTTCTGCCGCTGGCAGAGGCGCTGAGCACCTATTCGCTCTCGGAAGAAGAGTTCATGGAGTGGAAAACCGCCATTGATCAGCATGGTGAGGCAGCTTTAAAGGCAACTGCGCTTCAAAAGTATAGACAACCCTAGAGCGAATTTACTACTTTCTTCGCAACGGTAACGAGCCGTTAACCTTTTTCCGGGTATTTGTTTACCAAAGGAACGGTTTGATAAACGCGGAGAACAAAAAATGCGCATCCTGCTTGTGGAAGACGACCCCACCACATCGCGTTCGATTGAGCTTATGCTGACGCACGCCAATCTGAACGTTTATTCCACGGATCTTGGGGAAGAGGGCGTCGATCTCGCCAAGCTCTATGATTACGATCTTATCCTGCTTGACCTCAACCTGCCTGATATGAACGGGCTGGATGTGCTGCGGCAGCTGCGCATGGCGCGGATTGATACCCCGATCCTCATCCTCACCGGGTCTGACGATACCGAAGATAAGCTGAAGGGCTTTGGCTTCGGTGCCGACGACTACATGACCAAGCCTTTCCATCGCGAAGAGCTGGTGGCGCGCATCCATGCGATCATCCGCCGCTCGAAAGGTCATTCGCAATCGGTGATTAACACCGGCAAAATCTCGGTTAACCTCGACGCCAAGAGCGTGGAAGTTGAAGGCAAGCAAGTTCATCTGACCGGCAAGGAATATCAGATGCTTGAGCTGCTTTCGCTGCGCAAGGGCACGACGCTGACCAAGGAGATGTTCCTTAACCATCTCTATGGCGGCATGGACGAACCCGAGCTGAAAATCATCGATGTGTTCATCTGTAAGTTGCGTAAGAAACTTGCCAACGCCACTGGCGGTGAAAATTACATCGAAACGGTCTGGGGCCGCGGCTATGTGCTGCGCGATCCGGAACCGGGCATGCTGGATAATCCGCTCGCTGCGGCTGGCTAAGCCAAATTCATTTCAGTCCCTCGTGGCCCGGCGTCTGTGAAAACAGCGCCGGGTTTCGTTTTCTTTGGCTCTGGACGGAGCTTGGGACGCGTCCTATCACCTAGGGGGTGAAATGGGGGCGCGCGTGTCGGATACCGAATTTGAACATATCGCTGTTGATGAGCTGAGCGAGGATCAGGCCAAGGCAGAGCTGTCGCGGCTGGCTGCGCTGCTGGATCGGGCCAATATTGCCTATCATACCGAAGATGCGCCTGAAATTTCCGATGCTGAGTACGACGCTGCGAAACAGCGCAATGCGGCGATCGAAGCCCGTTTTCCCCATCTGAAGCGCGAAGACAGTCCGACAGATCAGGTCGGCGGCGCAGTGGCTGAGGGGTTTGGCAAGGTCAAACACGCGGTGCGGATGCTATCGCTGGCCAATGTGTTCAACGAAGATGAGCTGCGCGATTTTGACGGCACCGTGCGCAATTTCCTCGGCCTTGGGGCAGGGGCGCCGCTCGCCTATACCGCCGAGCCGAAAATCGACGGGTTGTCGCTGAGCCTGCGCTACGAACAGGGCAAATTGGTGCAGGCCGCGACACGGGGCGATGGCAGCGTCGGTGAAAACGTCACCGCCAATGCCCGCACCATCAAGGACATCCCGCAGGAAATCGCCGATGGGCCGGAGCTGCTGGAGGTGCGCGGCGAAGTTTATATGAGCCACGAGGATTTTGCCGCCCTCAATGCTCGCCATGCCGAACGCGGCGGAAAAACCTTCGCCAATCCGCGAAATGCCGCCGCCGGAAGCCTGCGCCAGCTCGATGCCAGCATCACCGCTGCGCGTCCGCTGAAATTCTTCGCCTATGCCTGGGGCGAGCTGACGGCTCCTTTGGCCGAGACCCAGATGGGCGCCATCGAACGACTGCATAGCTTTGGATTTTCCACCAACCCGCTAACCCGGATCTGCGAAAACCTGGATGATCTGCTCGCCCATTACGGAGAGATCGAAGCGCAGCGGGCGACGCTGCCCTATGATATCGACGGCGTGGTCTACAAGGTCAATGACCTCGCCCTTCAGGCCCGGCTCGGCTTTCGCTCAACCACCCCACGCTGGGCCATCGCGCATAAATTCCCCGCCGAAAAGGCCTGGACCTGGCTGGAAGGCATCGACATTCAGGTCGGTCGCACCGGCGCGCTCAGCCCGGTGGCGCGGCTGCATCCAGTCACGGTGGGTGGCGTGGTGGTGTCAAACGCGACGCTGCACAACGAAGACTATATCGCGGGATATGGCTCTGGCGGCGAGGTGATCCGACCCGATGCCGAAGGCAATGCGAAAGACATTCGTCCGGGCGATTGGGTGCAAGTCTATCGCGCCGGGGATGTGATCCCGAAACTGGCCGATGTGGACCTTGCAAAACGCCCCGAAGAAGCCACGCCCTTCGAATTTCCGCATATCTGCCCGGAATGCGGCTCGGAAGCGGTGCGCGAAGAGGGCGACGCGGTGCGCCGTTGCACCGGCGGGCTGGCCTGCCCGGCGCAGGCGGTGGAAAAGCTGAAACACTTCGTCTCCCGTGCCGCCTTTGACATCGAAGGGCTGGGGGCGAAACAGGTGGAACAGTTCCACGCCGACGGCTGGATCACCGAGCCCGCCGAGATTTTCACCCTGCGTGAGCGCTTTGGCACTGGGCTGCAACAGCTGAAAAACCGCGAAGGCTGGGGCGAGAAATCCGCCACCAATCTGTTCGATGCGATCGACGAAAAACGCCAGATCCCCTTCGCGCGCTTGCTTTTCGCCCTCGGCATTCGCCATGTGGGCGAGGTGGTGGCGAAAGATCTGGCGCTGCATTTCCTCACCTGGCAGGCGATGACCATCGCCCTTGATGCGGCTTTGCCTGCAGCCGAGCGCTACCAGCAAGCCCTGCGTGCGGTGGAAGCCGAACGCGCGACCGCACTGCGCGAGGAACGGCGGGCGCGCATTGCGGAAACCGAACAGGCGATCTGGGCTGAGGATCCGCAGATAGCGCCCGAGGCCAAAGCCGCCTGGGAGGATCTTGTGGGCATGGACGGGATCGGCAGCGCGGTTGCCGTTTCGCTTGTCACTGCCTTCCATCAGCCCGCCGAACGCGCGTCGATAGATCGGCTTGTCGGGCATCTGACCGTGGAAGCCCCCGAACTGCCGAAAAGCGAAAGCCCGGTGGCAGGTAAAACCGTCGTCTTTACCGGTACGCTGGAAAAGATGACACGCGCCGAGGCCAAAGCCCGTGCCGAAGCGCTTGGGGCCAAAGTAGCCGGTTCCGTATCTGCCAAAACCGACCTTTTGGTCGCCGGACCGGGGGCGGGGTCGAAAGCCAAAAAGGCCGATGATCTGGGCATCGAACGGATCGATGAAGACGGTTGGCTTGCATTGATCGGTGAGGCATGACCGGGCGGCCCGAAATCCTTTTCCCGCTATTCGCCGGGCTGGAAACGCTGGGGGGCGTCGGCCCGAAAGTGGCAAAAAACTTCGCCGCGCTTGATATCGAAGCCCCGCGCGATCTGCTGTTTTCGCTGCCCTATGCTGGGATTGATCGGCGCTTTCGGGCTTCGGTGCAGGAGGTGGTACCTCCGACCACGGTGACGGTTGAGGTCGAGGTGGGCCGTCATATTCCACCAAGCCGCAAGGGTGGCCCACATCGGGTGGAAGTGCGCGACAGCCTGACCACTTTTCAACTGGTGTTCTTCCACGCCAAGGGCGATTGGCTGGCCAAGCAACTGCCCAGCGGGCAGCGCCGGGTGGTGTCGGGCAAGGTCGAGCTGTTCGATAGCATCGCCCAGATGGTGCACCCGGATTACATCGTGCCGGTGCATGAGGCGGTGCAAATCCCTGATTTTGAACCAGTTTACCACCTCACAGCGGGCGTTACCCAGCGGCTGATGTTGCGGGCTGTGGGCGAGGTGCTGGGGCGAATTTCGCCGCTGGCGGAATGGATCGACACGGCGCTGATGGCGCGCGAGCACTGGCCAAGCTGGCATGACGCGCTGATCGCCGCCCATGCACCACAGGGGCCGGATGATATTTCTCCGCAAGCTCCGGCGCGGCGGCGGCTGGCCTATGACGAGTTTTTTGCCCATCAACTGACCCTCGCACTGGCGCGTTCCCGGCTGCGGCGGGGCAAGGGGCGGGTGAGCCTGGGTGATGGGCGTATGCGGCGCAAGGTGATTGCGGCGCTGCCCTATACGCCCACCGGCGCACAGGTGCGTGCGATGGAAGAGATCGAGGCCGATCTGGGCGCCGGGCAGCGGATGAACCGGCTGCTTCAGGGCGATGTGGGGGCTGGCAAAACGCTGGTGGCCTTCATGGCGCTGCTGGTCGCGGTTGAGGCTGGCGGGCAGGGGGTGATGATGGCCCCCACCGAGCCCCCCACCGAGCTTCTGGCCCGGCAACATATGGCTAGCCTGAAACCGCTGGCGGAGGCCGCCGAAGTGGTTGTGGAGCTGCTGACTGGGCGCGACAAGGGCAAGGAACGCAAGGCCAAGCTGGAGGCGCTGGCACGGGGCGATATTCACATTCTGGTCGGCACCCATGCGGTGTTTCAGGACGATGTGCATTATCACGATCTGCGCCTTGCCGTGGTCGATGAGCAGCATCGCTTTGGCGTCAATGAGCGCATGCGGCTGGGGGCCAAGGGCACCGTGACCGATGTGCTGGTGATGACCGCAACGCCGATCCCGCGTTCGTTGGCCCTGTCGCAATATGGCGATATGGATGTGTCGGTGCTGGATGAAAAGCCACCCGGGCGCAAACCGATTGCCACCGCACTGGTTTCAACCGGCCGGATCGGTGAGGTGGTCGAGCGCCTGCGCCGGGCGGTGAGCGAGGGCAAACAGGCCTATTGGGTGTGTCCGCTGGTGGGCGAGAGCGAAGTAAGCGAGCTGACCGCTGCCGAGGAGCGGTTCAAACATCTGCGCGCTGCTTTGGGTGAGGGCGTGGTCGGGCTGGTGCATGGCCAGATGCCCCCGGCCGAACGCGATGCGGCGATGGCAGCCTTTCAGCGCGGCGAGATCAAGCTTTTGGTTGCCACCACGGTGATTGAGGTAGGCGTGGATGTGCCCAATGCCACGATCATGGTGATCGAACGCGCCGAGCATTTCGGGCTGGCACAGCTGCACCAGCTACGTGGCCGGGTCGGGCGTGGCGCGGCAGAGAGTACTTGCCTGTTGATGTATCAGCCGCCGCTGACCCAAACGGGCGAGCGCCGGTTGGGCATTCTGCGCGAAACTGAAGACGGCTTTCGCATCGCCGAGGAAGACCTTGCCATTCGCGGTGCAGGCGATCTGATCGGTACGGTGCAATCGGGCCTGCCGCAATTCCGCATCGCTGATCTGGAACATCAGGCCGGGTTGATGGAAGTGGCGCAGAAAGATGCCCGCAACCTGCTGCGCGAAGATCCGGATCTGACCAGCCCGAGGGGCGAGGCGGCGCAGATCTTGCTCTGGCTCATGCGGCAGGATGAAGCGATCCGTTTGATTTCAGTGGGTTAGTGTCTGTTCCTTTCTGTTCTCACAAAATGTTCCGAAATGTTCTCATAAAGTTCTTTACAACTCGCTCCAAAATATGAGAACAAAGCATCAACAGGAGAACATGCCCGGAACGGGCACGAGCGCAGGAGAGCCCGATGCTGACAGAAATCAAAGACGTTCTTTCCCGGTCTTCAGACACGATCTGGCAGGATATTGCCGGCGGTGTTGGCCTGACAATCGTGCTCGTCGCCATCTACAACCTGCCTGGTTTTCTCTGATCTGTTTCTGCCTGCGGACTATTGGTTCCCCGCATCCCTGTCCCTAAAATGATGCTTTGTTTCCGGCTGCTTGCCTCTGTCCTGGCCGGACAATACGGAACCCTAACCGCGACTTCCGCCGCCTCCGATCCCCGGAGTGCGGCGGTTTTTTTATTCAGCTTAGATGGCGTGTTATTTGGGCGGGGTCGTCAGGCGAGC
>JARRIY010000020.1:0-33617 GCA_037379985.1 Maritimibacter sp. | reverse complement strand
CCTGACGGGGTAATCAGCCCCGAACGCATAAGCGGCCTTCCGCCACACAGGTCCTCACATTCGCGCGAGGGAGTATGTTCTCTGCCCGCCGGTTTTGCTAGCACCTGTGCAAAGAGAACATCGAACAGGCTCTTCCATGTCATCCAATCTGTCCCGGCGCAGCTTTGTTGCTGCTGTTACCGCCCTGCCCCTTGCCACCCCCGGCCTGCTGCGCGCCGAAACCGCCGATCCCGAAGTGGTGGGCGGCGCAGTGATCCGTCGCAACATTTCCTCCTTCCAGCGGATGAACTGGCAGGACCATTTCGAAACGCTCGGCAAGGGCGCCATTGTGGCCGATACGATCAGCCGGGCGCTGCATTTCTGGTCAGCCGATGGCGAAACCTACAAGCTCTACCCAACCTCTGTGCCGCGCTCCGATGAGCTCACCCGTCGGGGCTATGCCGAGATCGTGCGCAAAAAGGTCGGGCCGACCTGGACCCCCACCGCCTCGATGCATGAGCGTTTTCCCGATCTGCCCGATGTGATGCCCGCAGGCCCCGGCAATCCGCTGGGCACCCATGCGATGTACCTGTCCTGGCCCGCCTATCTGATCCACGGCACCCATGACACGCGCAAGATCGGGCGGCGCAGTTCTGACGGCTGCATCGGGCTCTATAATGAAAAGATCGCGGAGCTGTTCGGCCTCGCCCCAATCGGTACGCAAGTGCGTCTGATCTGATCTCTTTCCCCGGGCAAACCCTTCCGGGGGAAACTGCCCGGCGCTTTCCCCGCCACAAGATGTAGTGATCTGCGGCATACTTCTCTGAGTTGCGGTGCGGGGGCATCGAACATCAGGAAGTGGGGAACATATGACGGCGACATTTCGGATTCTGCCTGCGCGCAGCCTTGTTTATTGCCGTTACGAGGGGGTAATCACCCTGCCCGTAGCCGAGAAACTGTATAATGATTACATTCAGCACCCGGATTATCGCCCGGGGCAGTTACACTTGGTCGATCTGAGCGCGGCCTCCGGCTGGAGCGCCGAATTCATGCAATTCATGCGCTTGCAGGCGAAAAACGCCGGCGCGCTCGGGCTCGAAGCCGGCGAGGTGCTGATGGTCTATCTGGCCCCGACGCCGATGGCGCATGAAATCGCCGAAACGATCCGCCGGACCTGGGCCGCGATCGAAGGGGCGGTGCCGATCATTGTCGAGCGCGAAGACGAGGCGCTGGTGGTGCTGGGCCAACCCGAAGCCAGCATCGAAGAGTTGCTGAGCACTGCTCCGGCACCGGAACAGGCACGTCAGGTTCTGGCCTGACCGCGAGATCAAAGCCGGGGCCACGGCCCCGCGCTTGCCCGATTGGGCGAATCCCGTCAGTCTTCCGTAAAGAACGGAGGGCGTGATGGCCAAAGATCTGCCAGACTTCACCATCGGCATCGAAGAGGAATATCTGCTCGTCAATGCCGAAACCCTGGCGCTGGCCGAAGCACCGGACGGGTTGATGGAGGCCTGCAAAGCCGAGCTTGACGATCACGTCAGCCCGGAATTTCTGCAATGCCAGATCGAGGTCGGCACCCCGGTCTGCAGTGATATCTCCGAAGCCCGCGAACATCTTTATCACCTGCGCCGCACCATCGCCCGGCAAGCCCGCGAATTTGGCCTGATGCCAATTGCAGCGGGCAGTCATCCGTTTTCGGCCTGGCGCGACCAGCAACATACCGACCGCGAGCGATACAATGCGCTCAGCCGCGATCTGGCTGGCGTCGCGCGGCGGCTGCTGATCTCTGGCCTGCATGTGCATGTCGGGGTGCCCGATCCGGAAGACCGGATCGACATCATGAACCAGCTCACCTATTTCCTCCCGCATCTGCTGGCGCTCTCGGCCAGTTCGCCCTTCTGGCAGGGCGAGGATACCGGGCTGGCCTCCTACCGGCTGACGATCTTCGACAACCTGCCCCGCACCGGCTTGCCGCCGCGCTTTGCCAGCTGGTCGGAATATCAGCGCTCGGTCGATGCAATTGTCGAGCTGGGGCTGATCGAGGATGCGTCGAAAATCTGGTGGGATCTGCGCCCCTCTGCCCGTTTTCCGACACTGGAAACACGGGCGATGGATGTGCCGCCCCGGGCCGAGACCAGCCTGACGCTGGCGGCGATCATCCAATCGCTCACCCGTTTCCTGTGGCGAATGAAAGAGCGCAACCAGCGTTGGCGGCTCTATGACAATTTCCTCATTGCCGAAAACCGCTGGCACGCGATGCGCTATGGCGTGTCGAACGGGCTGATCGATCTGGGGCGGCGCGAGCTGACCGGGTTTGACGAGCTGATTGACGAGTTGATCGAGCTGGTCCGCGAGGATGCCGAGGCGCTTGGCTGTCTGGCCGAAGTTGAAGCGGCGCGTGACATCGTGACAAACGGCAATGCCGCCGATACGTTGCGCGGGCTTCATCACGATGCATTCGTTGCAGGCGATGGGGCTGAGGAAGCCATGCGCCAGGTCGTGCGTTATCTGAGCAGAGAATTTCTGGCAACAAACTGATATGAGCGATCTTTTCATTCGAAAATCCGGGCGTGCGGGGCGCATAACCCTGACCCGCCCACAGGTGCTGAATGCGCTGAGCTGGCAGATGTGCCGCGATATTCACGCCGCGCTGGAAAGCTGGCGGGCGGATGACGAGGTTGCGCTGGTGCTGATCGACGCCGAGGGCGAGCGCGCCTTTTCGGCAGGCGGCGATATTCAGGAAATCTACGCCACCGGGATGCGCGGTGATTTCGAATACGGGCAGAACTTCTGGGCCGATGAGTACCGGATGAATGCCGCCATCGACGCCTATCCCAAGCCCGTAGTCACGCTGCTTCAGGGCTTCACCATGGGCGGCGGTGTCGGGCTGGGCTGCCATGCCTCGCACCGGGTGGTCTGCGAAACCAGTCAGATCGCCATGCCGGAAGCCGCCATCGGGCTGGTGCCGGATGTGGGTGGCACCTATCTTCTGGCAAATGCGCCGGGCCATCTGGGCGAATATCTTGCCGCCAGCGTCGCGCGGATGGGGCCCGCCGATGCGATCCATGCGGGCTTTGCCGATCATTACATCCCGCGCGAGTTTTGGCTCGATCTGGTCGAAGGGCTTTTGGAAACCGGCAATGCGGCGCTTGTGGCAGAGCTGGCGGAGCCCCTGCCCCCCGGCCCCATCACCATGTTGCAGAGTCAGATTGACCAGCTGTTTGCAGGTGATGCTGCCGGGATCATCGCAGCGCTAGAGGCTGACGGAAGCGATTTTGTCCGCGCCACGCGACAGGCCGTCACCGCCAATTCCCCCCTCGCCATCGCCGCCGGCATCGTCAATATCCGCGCGACCCGCGCCGAGGGTGGTGACATCATATCGGCGCTGAAACGCGAATACCGCTTCACCTCACGGGCCGTGGAGCACGGGGATTTTCTCGAAGGCATCCGCGCCGCGGTGATCGACAAAGACAAATCCCCGCACTGGCAGCATGCCAGCCTGTCACAGGTCAGCGCGGATGATGTCGCCGCCATGCTAGCCCCACTCGGCGCAGAGGACTGGCAGGCCTAGAGCCAGACCGACTGCCCGACGCTTGCCATACGCTTTGCATACACAATGCAGACAGGCCAATTGCCCCGATTTTCACCCGCTGAACACCCAGAATTCCACGTCCGGTGTCAGGCGCAGGATTGGGATGAACGGCGCAGTCCAACGGGCGGATATGCGCGATACCCGATGCTATACAAACTGGATTTTGACGGCAAAAAGCGTGCGATAGCAAAGCGTTCTGCCCAACGGAACGCCTCAGACGGTGTCCAGATCAGAGGCCTCTGCCCGCTTTTCCAACCACTGTTCCACCGCCTTGCGCCGCCCGCGCGACACCGGAATTTCAACGCCGCAATTCAGTGCGAGCACCAGATGACTACCCGCACGTTTCAGCTCCGGCTCAGCGCCGCTCGACACCCAATAGGAACGGTGCGGCTGAATTCCATCCTGCGGACCAAGCTGCGCGATCAAGTGTTTCAGCGAGGCGCGCTCCACCAGTTTGCCACTGTCACCGACAAGCTCGACATAGTGCTCAACCGATTTGATGTAATAGAGCTCGTCAAGGCGCACCTCTTGCTCGTTTACCTGAAGTTTCTCCACTTCGGGTCGGCGGGCATCGCTCCAGCTTTCCATCCTGACACCGCTGAATTTCGGCAAGATGAATGAGACAACAAGGATCTCCAGCACCAGGGAAACGGCCGCATAGCGCAGCACCTCGCCCCAAACCGCGAGCGCGCCCAGTGGCTCCAGCCCCAGTGCCTGACGGGAAAACCAGTAATCGATCCAGACCGCCACGGCGATGTTCACCGCGGTATAGACCGCACCGATGCTGGGAATGGGCAGATTGAGGTCGTTCACCAGCCAGATCATCAAACGTGCCTGAACAAACCAAAAGCCGGTCTTCAGCACGCAATCGATCAGCCAATAGATAAACCGTGCAACAAAGGGCAAATCCACGTCGAAGACCGGCGCATCAACCACCGCAACTGTCAGGCTGAAGAGCACCACGAACCAAACGTACATTTTTGATGTAACTATTTGCCAGGAGGTATCCAGCGACACCGTATAGGCGCTGCCATTCGTGGCATAGACCTGCAATTCGTGATTTCGGCGTTGCTTTTCCATCGAACCCACCGCAATGTGACCTTGCCGGGATACTGACTGAGTGTAACGAGTTCAAGGTAGCCCTCAAAGCTATACCTTAATGTATGTGTGAGCCAGTCTTCGGCGCAGCCCGCGGCCGAAAGGCTGCGGGCTGTCCGCTAAAGCCCTCGCCATTCTTCGCATCCACTTCAATCTCCTAGCATTTTCCCCTTGCGGTTTTTCCATGCACGGACGCGATGTGGCGAAGCGCCTCCCAGTTTTGCGGCACAATATTATTTGTTGCCAGCCGCCCTTCCGGGGCCCGAACACCCCAAAAAACTGGCCGTTTCATGGATGCGTGATTCTGCCACATGCAGATTCGCACCACCGCCACATGCAAATTATGGAATAAATCTCTAGATAGAGTGCCATCCCATAGCTAATGTCGAAACAGACATAAGGAGTAGCTCATGTTTCCCACCAATGAAGGCACCATCGACCGCGTGCTGCGCATCATTCTCGGCTTCGGTCTGATCGCGGCCTATTTCATCTATCCCGACAGCGCCTGCCTATTCCTGGGCGTTCTGGATCGGTGTGATCCCGGCCGTGACCGGCATCCTCGGCTGGTGCCCGCTCTATTCGATCTTCGGCATCAAGACCTGCAAGACCAGCTGATAGCCTGACAAAACCTGACCTCTCCCAGACAGGGGGAGGTCATGGGATCAAACGCCCAGCTCCCGAAACAATTTTGGCAGTTCTTCCGGCAGATCCTCAGCAATCAGACCGGGGCCAAAGCTTCGCGCCGCTTCCACATGTAGCCAGGCACCATTCTCCGCGGCCTCCTTCGGGGCAAAGCCGCGCGCCATCAGCCCGGTTATGATCCCCGCCAGCACATCGCCCGATCCCGCCGTCGCGAGCCAGGGTGCGGCGCGGTCATAGGCGGCGGCATTGATCGACGCCCTGCCCTCTGGATCGACAATCACCGTACCGGGGCCTTTATAGAGCACTACACAGCCCGCCCGCGCTGCCGCTTCACGCGTGGCATCTACTTTGGAGTAGGCCGGGCCGCTGCTCGCAGGGGCTTTCAGCTTTTCAGCAATATCCGGGAACAGCCGGGCAAACTCCCCGGCATGCGGGGTGAGCACGCAATCGGGGTGCAGCATCGCAAACAGCTCCGCCGGATCATCGGCATAGGCCGTCAGCGCGTCCGCATCGAGCAGAGTGGCCCGCCCTGCCCGCAGCGCCACCGGCACCAGATCGCGCGCGCGCTCCACTCCCAGCCCCGGCCCAAGGCAAAGCGCATTAAGGCGCGCATCTTCCAGCACCTTTGACAGCGCCGCCGCATCGCCCACCGGGCTCAGCATAATCGCGTCAAGCCGCGCCGCGTTTTCCTGCATCGCCCCCGGCCTTGGTGCCACGGTCACAAGCCCGGCCCCTACCCGCAGCGCCCCCCGCGCCGCCAACCGCGCCGCGCCACCTTTGCCAGCGGCACCAGACAGGATGAGGGCGTGGCCGTGGGAATATTTGTGGTCAGCAGTGGTTTTCATCAGACGGGAAAGCTGCGGCGTAACCAGTTGCGCCACATCCTCCATAGGCTCCGCATTCCCCAGCCCGATATCCGCAACCACGAGCTTCCCGCAACGCGATGGCCCCTCTGCCAGCAGATGCCCCAGTTTTCGCGCGTGAAAGCTGACGCTCAGCCCTCCGGTGCTTGCCGCCCCCAGAACACGACCGGAATCCATGCACAGCCCGGAGGGCGCATCTACCGCAACCACGCGCCCACACCCGGCCTGCCCGGCAACGGCTTGCACGACGTCAGACAGGACACCCACCAGAGGCCGGGTCAGCCCGGTGCCAAACAGCGCATCGACCAGCAAATCACCTGAAATATCCGGCACGCCATCAAGCGGCCTGATCTCCCCCAGCTCCCGCCAGCGCTGATAATTCACCTTCGCATCCGGCGGCAGTTTATCCGGGTCGCCATAGAGGAATACCTCAACCGCCCAGCCGCGTTCGGCCACCCGGCCCGCAGAGCACCACAGCGCGGTACTTGTCTTTGGTCTCCAAATACCTCGGGGGTGTGGGGGCAGCGCCCCCGCTTGTTTCTGCCAGCTCCGGCCACTCAGCCAGAACCGCCTCCACCACGCCCTGCCCGGCGCGTTCCATCAGCTCCAGCCCCGTCACCGCGCCGCTCTCAATCGCCGCTTGTTCAATGGCGCGCATTTGGGCAGCAGTCAGAACTTCGCTCATGTTTTGGCCTCAAATTCACAATTTGCCCACCAATCGGGCAATCTGCATAAATTTTGCGCAGCACTGCTGGATTCCCGTCACAGCTTGCGCTACCAGAACCCTATCCGATTGTCGCCCGCCTGCGAAAGTGATTGCTGGGCGTCGAACCGTTTCCATGGGGGGATTCCACATGAAAAAGATTGAAGCCATCATCAAACCGTTCAAGTTGGATGAGGTGAAAGAAGCGCTTCAGGAAATTGGCGTTCAGGGCCTTTCCGTTATCGAAGTGAAGGGTTTCGGCCGTCAAAAAGGGCATACAGAGCTCTATCGCGGCGCCGAATATGTGGTGGATTTTCTGCCCAAGGTGAAAATCGAGGTGGTTCTGCCGGCCGATCAGGTCGATGCCGCCATCGAAGCCATCATTTCCGCAGCCAAGACCGACAAGATCGGCGATGGCAAAATCTTCGTCTCGCCTGTTGAGCAGGCGATCCGTATCCGCACGGGTGAAACCGGGCTCGACGCAGTCTGAGCGCCCGCGCAAAACGTTCCAACCCCAAAGAAGAGAGAGAGAGAATGAGCAACGCTGATGTTCTCAAGCTGCTGAAGGATGAAGACGTCGCCTATGTCGACATCCGCTTCACCGACCCGCGCGGTAAGCTCCAGCACGTGACCGTTGTGGCCGATCTGGTCGACGAAGATTTCCTGGAAGAAGGCTTCATGTTCGACGGCTCGTCGATCGCTGGCTGGAAATCCATCGAAGCCTCCGACATGAAACTGATGCCCGATGTGACCTCGGCCTATATCGACCCGTTCTATGCCGAGAAAACCCTCTGCATCCATTGCTCGATTGTCGAACCCGATACCGGCGAAGCCTATGAGCGCGATCCGCGCGGCACCGCCCAGAAGGCTGAAGCCTATCTGAAATCCTCGGGCATCGGCGATGCGTCCTACTTTGGTCCGGAAGCCGAATTCTTTATCTTCGACGACGTGCGTTTTGCCGTGTCGCCGAACAAGGTGGCCTATGAAATCGACGCCGTCGACGCCGCTTGGAACACCGACACCGAATATGAAATGGGCAATACCGGCCACCGCTCGACCTATAAAGGCGGCTATTTCCCGGTGAACCCCGTCGATGACAGCCAGGACATCCGTTCGGAAATGCTGTCGACGATGAAACAGCTCGGCATGAAAACCGACAAGCATCACCACGAAGTGGCGACCGCTCAGCACGAGCTGGGTCTGATCTTTGACAGCCTGACCAAACAGGCCGACGAGCTGCAGAAATACAAATACGTCATCCACAACGTCGCCCAGGCCTATGGCAAAACCGCGACCTTCATGCCGAAGCCGATCAAAGGCGACAACGGCACCGGGATGCACGTGAACATGTCGATCTGGAAAGACGGCAAGCCGCTCTTCGCTGGCGACAAATACGCCGATCTGTCGGATGAGGCCCTGTGGTTCATCGGTGGGATCCTGAAGCACGCGAAAACGCTGAACGCTTTCACCAACCCCTCGACCAACTCGTACAAACGTCTGATCCCGGGCTTTGAAGCTCCGGTGCTGCGCGCCTATTCGGCCCGCAACCGTTCGGGCTGCGTGCGTATTCCGTGGACCGAAAGCCCGAAAGCCAAGCGTGTGGAAGCTCGCTTCCCCGATCCCTCGGCCAACCCCTATCTGGCCTTCTCGGCGCTGCTCATGGCTGGCCTTGACGGGATCAAAAACAAAATCGATCCGGGCGGGCCGTCGGACAAAAACCTCTACGACCTGCCGCCGGAAGAACTGGCCGGTATCCCGACCGTTTGCGCCTCGCTGCGTGAAGCTCTGGAAAACCTGGAAGCCGATCATGACTTCCTGCTGGCTGGCGACGTCTTCACCAAAGACCAGATCGAGGGCTATCTCGAACTGAAATGGGAAGAGGTTTACGCCTACGAGCACACCCCGCACCCGGTGGAATACCAGCTGTACTACAGCTGCTGATATTCAACACTATATCTTGTGGAAGGGCGCCTCTCGGGGCGCCCTTTTGCTGTCTCAGGGCACACGTTCTACGCGAAACAATGGCAAGGATTTGTTAGAGATTGTGCCATCTTTGTGGCAACTCACCCTGTGATTGTATGGTTAAAAAACACAATTGCCTCAAATTGTAGACAAACTCTTAACCATACTGATTCCTGAACCTGAAGGGCAGGAGAACGGGAATGAATACCTTTGCCACAAGCACCGTCGCGATGCTGTGCTATGACAAACTAACCGGGATCGAGTTCACGTCGTTAACCTCAGATCTGGCCAATGCGCTCTGGGCCGGACAACTTGGGGCTGTTGATATCCGCGCGCAATATGATGACTTCATGATCTTCGATCTGCCGAGCGTGCGGATCTGTCTGGCGCATACCGATTTCGGATCGGGCCGGACCGAGACAAACCGGGCACGGCGCGAAGGCATTCTGGTGTCGGTGGGCAGCCACAGCAATACCGCAGCCAACGACCAGATGTTTGTAAACCGCGATGCGCTGCGTGAAGCGCTGGTCAACCGGATTGAAGCCGTGCGCAGCCCCGAGGAAGTGATCCTCATGTCGCGTGACGAGATCTTCACCGAAGAAGGGTTTGACGCCCTGATCGACGATCTGTCGCACGTCGCCACATCGGGCAGCGATTGGGACGAAAGCGATTGGGCTGAAGATGGTGCCGAGGCCAGCGTGGCCCTGCCGACCGGGATCGAGCTCAATGAAATGGTTCGCGATGCCGATACGCTGCTCGACACCCGCAGCACTGGTGATATCGAAGCCGAAGCCACTGCTCTTTTTCAGTTCTCTCCGTTTGCACGCGATACGCGGGCATCTGTTCAACCCGATCTGGAAGAGCGGCTTGATCAGGAATGCCAGCGGCGCGCCCGCCTGGTGATCCCGGAGGAAAACCGCAAGCCCAAAACGGCCGATATGGCTGATGAGGCACAAACGGCATCCGTCGCGGCCAAAGAGCAGGCTGACATCGTCACCGAACTGATGGCCCAGCCGGTTACGAAATCGGTTCCGGCCTCGCGCGAAACCGAGCTTCTGCGTGCAGCGCTCTATCCCGAAGGGCCGACCGATCCGATCTGGGAAGACAATAAAAGCTCTGACCAGCTTCTGCACCGCATCAGCATTCACGCCATGAATGCCTTTGTACTGGCTTTCGCCCTGCCGCTTGGGGCCACGATGATGACGCTGGCGGTACTGGGGCGTGAAAGCTGGGCGATGAGTGCCCGGGCGACCGCCGTTGCTGGCGCCGCAACAGGCCTGACCCAACCCGAATTCACCGCCAGCCTGTTGGCGATGATCAACTGATCAGGTGGCGCGCGCCCTGCCCGGCTTACGCCAGCGCCGCCTGATCTTCGACCCCAAGGCTCTCAAAGGGCACGACATAGCTGTGGATTGAAAACACCACGGCCCGGCTTTCGGCCAAGCGACGCAAGCATTGCCGCTCAACCCGTAGCCAGCGCGGACCATCCGCCGCATCCTCCCGACGGTCATCTTCTGACCGGGGCTGATGCAAATCTGGATTTCCATAAATCAGATTATTCGCCCGCCAGATCGGCCGCCCGACCTGCAACCCGTCAAACAGCCGCTGCACCCGCCGCGCCAGATCGGCAGAATAGCTGGGCACCGGTGTGTGAATGAGGGTCAGGGATTTGAGGAATTTTTCCGCCAGCGTCCAGCTGGCCGGAAAGCACAGGACAGCACCGGTCAGCAGATGCTCATCGCGCCCCGGGCGCATTTCCAAGAGCACCAGATCTTCCTGCACCAACCGCCCACAGGTGGCGAGCGGTGCGGCGCGGTCAATCGCCACCACCCGGCCATCGGGGCAAGTCACCTGATCGCCGTCACGGACAAAACCGGGTTTGCCCGCAATCTCATCCAGCACCACGTCCAGCAACTCCTCCGCCGCCGGTCGTGCGCCCTCGTCCAGGGCCAGCACCGCCCCGGGCCGATCCGCCAGCAAGGCCTCGCGATAGCCCATCTGCGCCGCATAGGCATCATCCACGCGCAGCCAGTCGCCCGGCTCCACCGGGTTCAGCCCCGGCAAGCGCCGCGTGCGGTCTTCCGCCCAAGGCCGGATCGGCAGATCACGCTGACATATTTCCCGAAATCGCTGCATCCCGCCTCCAATTACGCGCGCAGCCTAGCCCGACCAAGCCGGTGATAACAGCGGCATTTTGACCAGCTTGCACCTCGCGCATCCAATGCCCACCTATGGCCAAACCTTTAGGGATACCGCGCTTATGAAAACCGAAAACTTCACCTTCCCCGGCCATGCAGGCAACACATTGTCAGGGCGGCTCGACATGCCCGATGGGCCGGTGCGCGCCACCGCTCTCTTTGCCCATTGCTTTACCTGCACAAAAAACATCCTGCCGGTGCGCCGTATTGCCGCCGCGCTGACCGGTGCTGGCATTGCCGTGTTGCGCTTTGATTTCACCGGGCTGGGCGAAAGCGAAGGCAGCTTTAGCGAAACCAGTTTTGCCAGCGATGTGGGCGATCTTCTGGCCGCCGCAAAGGCACTGTCTGACAAGGGCATGGCACCGGATCTGATGATCGGCCATTCGCTGGGCGGCACGGCAGTGTTGAAAGCTGCGGCAGAGCTGGACGGCGTCAAAGCCGTCGCCACGCTGGGCGCGCCTTTCGCGCCGGGCAGCGATGATCGCAGCTTTGCCATGGAGCTGGCCGAAACCGCCCGCGAAGGCTATGCCGAGGCCCGGCTGGGCGGCGATAGTTTCCATGTTTCCAAGAACTTCCTGACCAGCGTTGAGACCGATAGTTTCACCCGCGCGATCCACGGGCTGAACGCCGCGCTGCTGATCATGCATGCCCCGCGCGACGAGGTCGTGGGCATCGACAATGCCGCCGAGATTTTCCGCGCCGCGCTGCATCCGAAAAGCTTTGTAACCCTGGGCGATGCCGATCACCTGATTTCCGCGCCGGAAGATGCCGAATATGCCGCCAGCCTGATCGCTGCCTGGGCCAGCCGCTATCTTGGGCTCGACAATGCCCCCGCCGCTTTGGTCACGCCGGTCAATCCCGCCCCCGAAGGCGTGGTGCGAGTGACAGAGCTTGATCCCGCCGGGTTTACCCAGAGCGTTGCCAACGGCCCCGACCACTTTTTCATTTCGGATGAACCCGAGGATGTGGGCGGCACAAATCGCGGCCCCAACCCATATGCGCTGTTGAAAGCCGCGCTTGGCTCCTGCACCTCGATGACCATGCGCATGTATGCGCGGGTGAAAAAATGGCCCGTCACCGGCATTTCCGTGGATGTGAGCCATGAAAAAGTGCTGGCGGGTGAAGGGCAAAAAGATGATCGTGGACGGCCGTTGAAACTCGACGTCTTCACCCGCGACATCACCCTTGAAGGCGATCTGGACGAGACGCAACGCCAGCGTTTGCTGGAGATTGCCGACCGCTGCCCGGTGCATATGACCCTGCATCGCGCCAGCCGGATCGAGACTCGTTTTGCAGCCACATGAATGCCATTTTCAGCTGCGATGACAACGGCATGTTAACCCATATCTGCCAGTTTCCTTCTCAGGGACACGACCCGGAGGGATAAGGTGCCAGAAGCGCTGCCTGCATTGAGTAACGACAATTTCGGCCTGCCTGCCGATTTCGGCCTGCCTGACCTTGGTGGTGGCGGGGGCATGGGATCGCTTGGCGGCGACACACCGCTGCCGACCGGCACCCCGCGCAAGCTGACCCGCAAGCAGAAAGCCGCGATCATCATCCGGCTTCTGGTGTCAGAAGGTGTGCATATCTCGCTGACCGATCTGCCGGACGAATTGCAGGCCGAACTGGCGCAACAGATGTCGCGTATGCGCTTTATCGACCGGGTGACGCTGAAATCGGTGATCGACGAATTCATCGCTGAGATTGACGATATTGCCCTGTCATTCCCGAACGGGATCGAAGGTGCGCTGAAAGTGCTGGAAGGCACGATCAGTGCCGGCACCGCCGCGCGGATGCGCAAAAGCGGTGGCATTTCGATTTACGGCGATCCCTGGGAAACGGTGTCCGGCATTGATCCCGACAAGCTGATGACCGTGCTGGAAGAGGAAAGCACGGAAGTGGCTGCGGTGCTGCTGTCAAAGCTCAAGGTCTCGGTGGCCGCCGATCTGCTCAGCCGCCTGCCCGGGCCGCGCGCCCGGCGCATTGCCTATGCCGTCTCGCTGACCAGAACGATCCAGCCGGAAGTGGTCGAGCGTATTGGCGTTTCGCTGGCGCATCAGCTCGATGCACAGCCGATCCATGCGTTTGCCGATGGCCCGGTTGAACGGATCGGCGCGATCCTCAACTTCAGCACCGCCGCCGCCCGCGACGAAGTGCTGGATGGGCTCGATCAGGACGATGCAGCCTTTGCCAGAGAAGTGCGCAAGGCGATCTTTACCTTCGCCAATATCCCCGAACGGATCGATCCGCGCGATGTGCCGAAGATCACCAAGGGTGCGGATCAGAGCGTGCTGGTCAAGGCGCTGCTGGGGGCTGGCACCGAAGGTCCGCTCTACGAAGCGGCCGAGTTTATCCTTGCCGGTATCTCCAAACGCATGGCCGAACAGATCCGCGACGAGATGAAAGAGCTTGGCAGCGTGAAGCCGCAGGAAGGCGAAGAAGCGATGGCCGATGTGGTGAATGCAATTCGCCAGCTGGAAGCCGACGGCGAGCTGATTTTCCTGTCAGGCGACGACGACGCGTAACTCTGCCTCTGCCGGCCCAATCGCGATTGCCTTCGGCGCGCAACCGATCTAGCGTCGCGCCATGCCAAAGAAATGCTGTGCATATTCGGCGCGCCTGCCTGGCGCGCGCGCGTCCACGGTTGCGTCATCGCAAACCGTGCCAGACAGGGCTGCCCGCTTTCAAAATGCGTTTGAGTGTGCCCCGCGCCCCCGGATTACGGCGACTGGATTCCCGTCATGAAATCTCTCACCCCCACCACCAGCGGCATCCTGCTTTATATCACCGCAGTTTTCCTGATGAGCGTGATGGACCTGACGGCCAAAGCCCTGTCAGCTGAATTGCCGGTGCTGGAAGTCGTTTGGGCGCGATATATGGGCCAAACCGTGGTGGTGACGCTGATCGTGCTGCCGCGCATCCGGCAGGTGGCCCGCACCAACTATCCCGGCCTGCAATTTCTGCGCTCGCTCTTCGTGCTCGGCGCGACCTCGATGTTTTTCTTCGGGGTCAGCCAGATGGGGCTCGCGGAAACCACCGCGATCATGGATGTGAACCCGGTGCTGATCACCCTTGGGGCGGCGCTGTTTCTGGGTGAAAAGCTGGGGCCAAGGCGGTTGATCGGGATCGGCGCGGCGCTGCTGGGGGCGATGATCATCATTCGCCCGGGCAGTGCGGTGTTTTCGCCTTTCGCGCTGCTGCCGATGGGGGCCGCGATCTGTTATTCCGGCTTTGCTCTCGTCACCCGCCATGTGGGTCAGGGCGAAACGGTCTGGACCTCGCTGTTTTACACCGCGCTTCTGGGGGCGGCCGTGCTCAGCGTTGCCGTGGTCCCGATCTGGGTAACACCCTCGCCGAAAGCCCTCGCCTTGATGGTGATGATCGGCTTCATCGCCGCCAGCGGGCAGTTTTTGCTGATCCGCGCCTTTACGCTGGCCGAAGCTTCAACAGTGGCGCCGTTTTCCTATGTCGGGCTGCTCTTCGCCACGCTCTGGGGGGCGATCTTTTTCGGCAACTTCCCGGATCGTGCCACCCTGATCGGCGCCGCTATCGTGGTGGTGGCAGGCATCTATGTCTGGCATCGCGAAACCCGCGAGGCGCGGCGGCAGGCAGCATAGCCCCCTCGCCCTAAATCAGCGAATGCGCAGGGCGGCCAGAATGTGCCCGGGACCGTTTTCCTGCACGATCACCGCCAGCGGCCCCTCTTCGGGCAAAGGCGCGGTAAGGGTGAAATCCCCCTGCCCGTTCCAGACCCCGAGCCGCGTCCAGTTCTGCACGATATTGGCATAGGTGATGGTCGATCCGGCGTTTTCGCCATGCAGAATGTCGACCTTCGCGCTCGGGATGAAGCTGACAAGATCAATATTCACCTTGCCCGAAATCGTAGCCCCCGCCACTGCGCTGCCCGAAAGATAGAGCGCGCCGTCACGGTCTTCTGCGCTGAGAGTCACGCTTTCCCCGGCCTCGCGCCGCGCCTGAATCAGGTCGGCCACCTGCATCGGGCGGAACCCGACCACATGATCCTGCCCCTCAACCACCATTTGCGGCGTGTAGATCGTGCTTTTGCCCGCCACACGCGCATAGGCTTTCTGGCGCGCGGTATAGGCCGGGCTGGCGAAATTATCCGTCCAGCCGATGTAATCCCAGTAATCCACATGCAGGGCGAGCGGCAGCACATCATCGCGCCCGGCCAGCTCTTCGATCAGCGCATCGGCGGGCGGGCAGGAACTGCAGCCCTGCGAGGTGAACAGCTCAACCACCACAAGCGGTTTGTCTGCGGCCAGCACCGCGCTGCCCGAGCCAAGCCCGACCATCATGAGAATCGCTGCAAGGGTTGGTTTCATCTGCCACTTTCCCGTTTCTTCTGATCCTATCTATCGCAAGCCCCCCATCACCTGCCAATCAAGGTTTTGCGAGAGGCTGCAACATGCGCCGCTTGCGCAACACCGACGATCCCCGATTGCATAACGGTGTGCAATGGTATACTGAGCGCGCAAACGTCTTGCGCCCCAACCCGGAACCGGGCACATGAGCGCAATAACCCCGCGACCTAACCGGAGGACCAGATGACCATTTCCGTCGGACAAGATACCGCGAAAACCCGTAAGACGCTCAGCGTTGGCGGGTCTTCCTTTGCCTATTACTCGATCCCGGCTGCCGAAGCTGCGGGCCTTGGCGATTTCTCGCGCCTGCCCGCCTCGCTGAAAGTGGTGCTGGAAAACATGCTGCGCTTCGAAGATGGCGGCCGCACCGTATCGGTGGACGACATCAAAGCGTTCTCGGAATGGGCCGATAAGGGCGGGAAAAACCCGCGCGAGATCGCCTATCGTCCGGCCCGCGTGCTGATGCAGGATTTCACCGGCGTTCCGGCCGTGGTTGACCTTGCCGCGATGCGCGACGGCATCAAAGCCCTCGGTGGCGACGCCAAGAAGATCAACCCGCTGGTGCCGGTTGACCTCGTGATCGACCACTCGGTGATGATCGACGAATTTGGCTCCCCGCGCGCCTTCCAGATGAACGTGGACCGCGAATACGAGCGCAACATGGAGCGCTACCAGTTCCTGAAATGGGGCCAGACCGCGTTTGAAAACTTCCGCGTTGTGCCGCCGGGGACCGGCATCTGCCACCAGGTGAACGTCGAATACCTCGCCCAGACCGTCTGGACCGACAAAGACGAAGCTGGCGTTGAAGTCGCCTATCCCGACACCCTCGTCGGCACCGACAGCCACACCACCATGGTCAACGGCCTTGCCGTTCTGGGCTGGGGCGTTGGCGGGATCGAAGCCGAAGCCGCGATGCTCGGCCAGCCGATCTCGATGCTGATCCCCGAAGTTGTCGGCTTCAAGCTGACCGGCGCGATGATGGAAGGCACCACCGGTACCGATCTGGTGCTGAAAGTCGTGGAAATGCTGCGCCAAAAAGGCGTGGTCGGCAAATTCGTCGAATTCTACGGTGAAGGCCTCGACAACCTGCCGCTGGCGCAGCGCTCGACCATTGCCAACATGGCCCCGGAATACGGCGCCACCTGTGGCTTCTTCCCGGTTGACGCCGAAACCCTGCGTTACCTGCGTCAGACCGGCCGTGACGAAGACCGGATTGCGCTGGTCGAAGCCTATGCCAAGGAAAACGGTTTCTGGCGCGATGCCGATTACAGCCCGGTTTACACCGACACGCTGGAACTCGACATGGGCACCATCGTGCCCGCGATCTCGGGCCCGAAACGTCCGCAGGATTACCTGGCCCTGACCGAAGCCAAATCGGCCTTCGCCAAGGAAATGGACGCCAACTTCAAACGCCCGCTGGGCAAAGAAGTGGCCGTCGAGGGCGAAGATTACACCATGCATTCGGGCAAGGTCGTGATCGCATCGATCACCTCCTGCACCAACACCTCGAACCCCTATGTGCTGATCGGCGCCGGTCTGGTGGCGAAAAAGGCGCATGAGCTTGGCATCACCCGCAAGCCTTGGGTGAAAACCTCGCTGGCCCCCGGCTCGCAGGTTGTGACCGAATATCTTGATGCTGCCGGTCTGACCGAGCATCTCGACGCCATCGGCTTCAACCTCGTGGGCTATGGCTGCACCACCTGCATCGGCAACTCCGGCCCGCTGCAGCCGGAAATCTCGAAAGCCATCAACGAGGGCGACCTTGTGGCCACCGCGGTGCTTTCGGGCAACCGCAACTTCGAAGGCCGGATCAGCCCCGATGTGCGCGCCAACTACCTGGCCAGCCCGCCGCTGGTTGTGGCCTATGCGCTGGCCGGTGACATGACCATCGACCTGACCACCGAACCGCTCGGGCAAACCCCGGATGGCAAAGACGTCTTCCTGAAAGACATCTGGCCGACCGATGCCGAGATCGCCGAACTGGTCGAAAAAGTCGTGACCCGCGAAGCCTTCCAAGCCAAATACGCCGATGTGTTCAAAGGCGACGAGAAATGGCAGGCGGTTGATGTGTCGGGTGGCGAAACCTACGATTGGCCCGCCTCCTCGACCTATATCCAGAACCCGCCCTACTTCCAGGGCATGGGTGCGGATGCCGGCACCATCTCCGACCTCGAAGATGCGCGCGTTCTGGCGGTGCTGGGCGACATGATCACCACCGACCACATCAGCCCGGCGGGCAGCTTCAAGGCCGAAACTCCGGCTGGCAAATACCTGACCGAGCGTCAGGTGGCGGTGCGCGATTTCAACTCCTACGGCTCGCGCCTCGATCTATGACGCTTCGATGGCCTATCAGGCTGATGGCACCCCGCTGGTGGTGTTCGGCGGCGAGCAATACGGCGCTGGCTCCTCGCGCGACTGGGCGGCGAAGGGCACCAACCTTCTCGGCGTCAAAGCCGTGATCGCGGAAAGCTTCGAACGCATCCACCGCTCCAACCTCGTGGGCATGGGCGTGATCCCGTTCGAATTCACCGGCGGCGACACCCGCAAATCGCTCGGCCTCACCGGCGAGGAAAAGGTCACCATCCACGGGCTTGAGGGCGACCTCAAACCGCTCTCGGATGTGCCCTGCACCATCACCTATGCCGACGGCACCGAAAAGACGATCCAGATCAAATGCCGGATCGATACCGGGGTCGAGAAGGAATATGTCGAAAACGGCGGCGTGCTGCACTACGTGCTGCGCAACCTCGCCAAGGCGTAGGCCCGCCTGACAGAGATTGGAAAGCCCCGGGTTCGCGCCCGGGGCTTTTTGCTTTGCGCACCGCCCGGAGCAGAGGCGCAAACACCCCGGGCAGCTTACGTCTTGCGAAACGGCCCGCCGCCCCTAAGCTCTGGGCACACAACCTGTTTGGGGGCCCATGACAACTTATCTTTTACACGGTCTTCTGGTCACAACCCTGGGCCTTGCCGCCCTCACCATTCCGACCCGTCAGCGAGGCGTAGCACTGGCTTCGGGCATTGCTGCCGCGCCGATGGGGCTGATGGATGTCTGGTTCGTGCGGGATTACTGGCAGCCCGATCACCTGATCGGCGCGTGGTTTTCCATCGAGGGCGTGCTGTTTTCCTTCGGCAATGGCATTCTGCTTTGGCTGATCGCCTCCTGGCCCCTGCGCCACGCCTTGCCCGCCGCGCGCCCGATGCGCGATTTCGCCCAGCCCATGCTGCGGCTAGGCGCGCTGGCGCTTGCGGTGATTCTGGCGCTGTGGAGCCACGGGCTGGGCCTTACCCCCCTCACCCTGATGCAATCCACCTTTGCCGGGTTGGCCGTGCTTTTGCTCCTGATCCTCGCCCGTTATCCAACGCTGGCCGGGCTCGCCGCTTTGGGCTGTCTGAGCTTTACCGCGCTCTATGCGGGCGAGCTTGTGGTGATGAGCACCTATGATCCCGCCTATTCCGAGCTGTGGTATCCGCATTTGCGCATGGGCCTTGCCCCGTTGGGTTTTCCGCTGGAAGAGCTCATCTGGGCAGCGCTCTATGGCGCGGTCTGGAGCCTCTGCGTGGCCAGCTCCCTGCACCCCACCCGGCGCGGTTTTGAGCTGAAACGCACCGTTTCCAAATCCGTAGCGCCTTGATCATAATCGATTAACCACAATGCGCCAAATTGGGCGCATGAAATATCGTATCCCCATCCCCGTGCTCGAAGCCCTCGGCATTGTCCTGTTTATCGCCCTGCTGGCCGAAAGCAGCGCGGTGGGGTGAAACGGACCTGCTCACCTCCGGTTCCCTTCAGACCCAGAGCCTGCGCCGCTGCACGCAGCCTGTGACCCTGTAGCATAAAAAAGGCCCCGCACGCCAAGCGTCGGGGCCTTTGATCTGTCTGTGCGGCAGATTACTCGATCACCCGCACGGTTTTCATCACGTCAGGCTCGCCAATCACCGCGCCGTTCGGTCCGGTGCCGCGCTTGATCGCGTTCACCACATCCATGCCCGAGATCACCCGACCAACAACGGTATAGTTTTCCTTCAGATGCGGGGCGTCTGCGAACATGATGAAGAACTGGCTATTGGCGCTGTCAGGAGACTGACTGCGCGCCATGCCGACCACACCGGCCACGAAATCTTCTTTCGAAAACTCCGCAGGCAGATCGGGATATTGCGAGCCGCCCGTGCCTGCCATGCGCAGATCGCCGCCAAGCTTGCCAAATTCCACATCCCCGGTCTGGGCCATGAACCCGTCGATCACGCGGTGAAACACCACGTCATCATAGGCTCCATCGCGCGCCAGTTGGGTGATGCGCTCCACATGTTGCGGGGCCAGCGTATCGAACAGCTCCACCACCACCTTGCCATTGGCTTCACCGGCGATGGTGATCTCGATCTGCGGCCCACCGGCCTGCCCCGGCGCTTCATTCACCACCTGCGCGGACGAGCCCGGCACGGTCATGACATAGTAAAGCACCACCAGCGCGACACCGGCCAGAAATGCGATCCAGGCATTGCGCGTCGCATGCGGGCCGCGTTTGGGCTGGTCAGAATCAGACATCCGCCGCCACCTTGACCGAAATCATCTTGTCGGGATTTGCCGGCGGCTCGCCGCGCACGATCGCATCCACATGTTCCATGCCTTCGATGACACGGCCGTAAACGGTGTATTGGCCGTTCAGGAAATGGTTGTCCGAGAAGTTGATGAAAAACTGGCTGTTGGCGCTGTTCGGGTTTTGCGAGCGCGCCGCGCCCAGGGTGCCACGATCATGCGGCAGCTTGGAAAATTCCGCCGGAAGATCAGGCAGATCAGACCCGCCAGTGCCCGCCATACGCAGATTGCCGCCTTCGCGACCGTTTTTCACGTCGCCGGTTTGGGCCATGAAACCATCGATCACGCGGTGAAACACCACGCCGTCATATTGCCCGCTGCGCGCCAGCTCTTTCATCCGGGTGCTGTGCTCCGGAGCCACATCGGGCAGCAGCTCGATGGTCACGGTGCCATCTTTCAGTTCAATCAGAATGGTGTTTTCGGGATCCTTGATCTCGGCCATCGGGGCCTCCTTATGCTTCGTTTGCGCCACCCTATGCGCGGGCGACGCTAAGGAAAAGGGGACCCTAATCACGATCTATCCCCCGGATCGGCGGCAAAGGTAAAAAAATTCCCCGCAATGGGTGCCATTTGCCTCATTGACGCTGGTATGCTGATCGTGTCTCTCGTCCCTGACGATACATGGAGTATGACATGGCCTGGAAAACCCTCGACGATATGGAACTTGCCGGTAAAACCGTTCTGGCGCGCGTGGATATCAACGTGCCAGTAGATGGGGATGGCAATGTAACCGATGCCACACGGATCGAGCGGATCGTGCCCACGGTGAAAGACATCGTGGCAAAAGGTGGCAAACCGGTGCTGATGGCGCATTTTGGCCGCCCGAAAGGTCAGGTTGTGCCGGAAATGAGCCTGAAAATCATTCTGCCCGCGCTGGAAGAGGCCTTTGGCCTGCCGGTGAAATTTGCCGAAGACTGCATTGGCGGCCCGGCGAAAACCGCGGTTGGCGCGCTCGAAGCCGGTGAAGTCCTGCTGCTGGAAAACACCCGGTTCCACAAAGAAGAAACCGCGAATGACGCGGGCTTTGCTGCCTCGCTGGCCGCGCTTGGCGATGTGTATGTGAACGACGCCTTCTCGGCCGCCCACCGCGCACATGCCTCGACCGAAGGCATTGCCCGGCTGCTACCCTCCTGTGCAGGGCGCCTGATGCAAGCGGAACTGACCGCGCTGGAAGCCGCCCTTGGCGATCCGGTACGCCCGGTTGTGGCCGTGGTTGGTGGCGCGAAAGTCTCGACCAAACTCGATCTGCTCGGCAATCTGGTCGCCAAGGTTGATCATCTGGTGATCGGTGGCGGCATGGCCAACACCTTCCTGGCCGCGCAGGGCATCGACGTGGGCAAATCGCTCTGCGAACACGAGATGGCCGACACTGCGCGCGAAATTCTCGGCAAGGCCGAAGCGGCGAACTGCGAAGTGATCCTGCCGACCGACGTGGTCGTGGCGCGGGAATTCAAAGCGGGTGCGGAGAATGAAACCCTCGCCGCCAGTGCCTGCCCGAGTGACGCGATGATCCTCGACGCTGGTCCGGAAACCGTGGCGAAGATCAAAGCCACCTTCGATGCGGCGAAAACCCTGATCTGGAACGGTCCGCTGGGCGCATTCGAAATCGCTCCCTTCGACGCGGCGACCAACGCAGCGGCGGCTCATGCGGCGGCTCTGTCGAAAGCTGGCAACCTGACTTCGGTTGCGGGCGGCGGGGATACCGTTTCGGCGCTGAACAAAGCCGGGGCTGCGGAGGATTTCACCTATATCTCGACCGCAGGCGGCGCTTTCCTGGAATGGATGGAAGGCAAGGTTCTGCCCGGGGTTGCGGCACTGGAAGACTAAACTTCCGTTGAATTCCCCCTATGCGGGTTTGGGCGAGTGCGGTAGCGTTTCCGCATTCGCCCTTTTCTTTAGTACCGGAGCCTTCCATGCCCAGATTCACCCCGATTCTTGCTGCCGCCGTTGTGAGCTCTGCCGCATTTCCTGCCAGCGCTCGCCCCGACTCAATGCTCGATCTCTTCACGCTCGACCGCATCGCCACTGTGGGCGTGCAATGGTCGATCTCGATGCTGCGCAGTTTTGCCGAAACCCGCTATGTCGATCTGAGCCTCGCCCCCCTGGATGGGCGCATGGTTCTGACCGGGCTGGAAGTCTCGCCTTATGAGTGGAACGGCTCCGGGCAATGCACCTTCGACATTGACCGCGCCGTGATCAATACCGGGCCGCTGGACAAGATCGAACAAAGCCGGATGCGCCTCGACCTGACCGGCGTCACCCTGTCAGAGGGCTGTCTCGATGATATGGTGGTCGCCACCATTCAGGCGGTCGGCGTGGAAGAGCTGAAGCTCGATAGCGCCACGCTATGGATGCAATATGACATGCCCACGGGTGGGGTCAGCCTGGAATTGCAGGCGGCATCACAAGGTTTGGCCGAGATCCGCGCCCAGATGGATTTCGACTATTTCGCCTTCGATGCGCAAAATGAAGAGCCGATTGCCGATCTCGCCTATGCCGAACTGTCGTTCATCGACCATGGGGCGATGGCGATCCTTGGCCAGATGCTGCCGCCCGAGCTGACCAATGCCGAAATGCTCGCCGCCGCGTTGAAACAGGAATTGCTGAGCGGTGTTATGTCCGACGACGGGATGCCCCATCAGAAATCGAAAAGCCGGTTGGGTGGTGGCGAAGCCGAGATCAGCCCCGCTCCGGCCCCTGACCCGACTCCCCAGGCGCAGCCGGAACCGGAACCGACCCCCAATTTGGATGACGAATTCGGCGACGAATACGGGGATGACGATGATTTCGAATGGGATTTCGAAGAGCCGGATTTCTATGACGATCCGGAGCTGCCGCCGCTGAGCGAAGAAGACATCGCATCGGTCGCTGCGATGATCGACGATGGCGCAGCGCAATTCGCCGCCTTCCTGGCCGATCCGGATCAGATCACCCTGCGCCTGGCCCCGGCAACTCCGGTGCGGCTGAGCGAGAATACCGTGGATGATTTTGCCCGCTTCGCCCTGCTGATGCAGCCAGAGGTGATCACCGGCACGCCCCCGGTGGCGCAGGTCGTGACGGCGGGTGATATGGAGGCTGTCACGGGTTGGCTTGATGGCGATGAGGCCGCGCTGGCCTCCTCCGATGCCCTGCGCATTGCCCGCGCGTTCATGACCGGGATCGGCGTGCCGCGCGATGCCGATATGGCGATGCAGATCGTCGCCCCGCTTCTGGCGAAAGGCGATAGCGATGCGGTGGCGCTGGCCCTCGATGGGCTGGATGCCCTGCCCGCCGATCAGGCCTATCGCATCGCCCGCGATGCTGCGGCCAGCGGCAATCGCGCGGCCTTCACCCGGCTCGACAAGCTGGAGCAAAAACTGGGTCTGGCCGAGGCGATTGCCATTCAGGACGCAAGCCCGCTTGCCCCTGCCCTGACCGGGGATGAGACACCCGCCCAACTGCGCAATGCCGCCTTGGATGCCCTGACCGGGCTGGATGCCCCGCGCCGCTATAGCCTCGCCTATTACGACGCGCTGCTGGCCCTTGCGGCAGGCGACCGTGCCGCTCAGGCGCTGATTGATGAGGTCGAAGCGATGAGCGAGCGCATGGCGGATGCCGATGCCAGCGATTGGGCCAAGACCCTGACCGCGATACGCGCGCAGGCCACCAAAGCCTGGATCACCGCGCATTAAGATCGCGCAATAAGACAATGGCGACGATCCGGCCACCGGGTCATCGCCCCCCTTCTTCGGGAAGGTTTCGCCGGGCCCGATGCCGCCGCTTTCACACCCATCCCGAGAATCGCCCCCACCCGGTATCGCGAAAATGCCGGGTGTTTTTTCCGCCTCATCCCCCCGCTTGCAGCCGGAATGGGTTTTGCCTCCCCCTCAAACGCGCTAAAGCTGCACTGGCAGGCCGCAACGCCCGCCGAAACGCGCGCTTTTTTGATCTGTGACAATAGGGCCAAGCGCCCGCCGGGTTATGAGCGTTCTGACGATTATTTTCCCGGGGTCATTCCCCCGGATGCCATGTAGCTAGAAACCGAAAGGGGCAAACATGCCAAATCCCGAACACCTCACCCAAATGCGCAATGGCAAAGGCTTCATCGCCGCGCTCGATCAGTCGGGCGGGTCCACGCCGAAAGCGCTGAAGCTCTACGGCGTTGAAGAAGATGCCTATTCGTCGGAAGAGGAAATGTTCGACCTCATCCACGCCATGCGCTCGCGCATCGCGCAAGCACCGGATTTCACCGGCGAAAAAGTGCTCGGTGCGATTCTGTTCGAAATGACCATGGATCGGAAGATCGACGGCAAACCGGCCGCCACCTACCTGTGGGAAGATCGCGGCGTGGTGCCGTTCCTGAAAATCGACAAAGGTCTGGAAGACGAAGTAAACGGCTGCCAGCTGATGAAACCGATCCCGGGCCTTGATGATCTGCTCGACCGCGCTGCGGCAGCAGGGATTTTCGGCACCAAAGAACGCTCGGTTATTTCGGCGGCCAATGCCGAAGGGATCAAGGCCGTTGTCGCCCAACAGTTCGAGCTGGGCAAACAGGTGATCAGCCACGGGCTGGTGCCGATCATCGAACCGGAAGTGACCATCTCGATCGCCGACAAGGCCGAAGCCGAAGACATGCTGATGGCCGAGATCTTGGTGGAACTCGACAAGCTCTCCGACGATCAGAACGTGATGCTGAAACTGTCGCTGCCGACGAAGCCGAACCTCTACGCCCCGCTGATCGCGCATCCGCGCGTGGTGCGTGTGGTGGCACTGTCTGGCGGCTATCCGCGCGATGAAGCCAATGCCATTCTGGCCAAGAATGAAGGCATGATCGCCAGCTTCAGCCGGGCGCTGACCGAAGGTCTTTCGGCCCAGCAGAGCGATGACGACTTCAACGCCGCCATCGGCGCGGCCATCGACGGCATCTATAAAGCCTCGATCACCTGATCTGATCCGCATATCACACCAAAGGCGGCTCCGTTCGGGCCGCCTTTTTTTGTGGCCCGTCGCGCCACCCCTCCTCCTCCTCGGCAGAAAATTTCGCATTTGTGATTCGATTGGGGATTCACAGCGCGAATCACCTGTGGCATAGTCATGGAAGTCGCCCGCAAAGAGGCGCAGAGCAGAGGCAGAATGAGCATTCAGCGCAAACAATTCGGGCTTGGTGGCGCGTCCTATCTGGGCGCTCTGCTGCTGGCCGGGCTCTACTTCACCTTCTTTTCGGTGCAGGGGAACCACGGGTTGTTCAAGCGTATCCAGGTCGCGGCCGAGGCCGAAAATCTGACCCGGGAACGCGATGCGCTGGATGCTCGTATCGCCGAGCTGGAAAACAAGACCATCCGCCTGTCGGATGATTATCTCGATCTCGACCTGCTCGACGAACAGGCGCGGTCGGTGCTGGGCATGGTACGCGCCGACGAGATCGTGCTGCGCTAAACCTGCGGCCCCTAAGGCGTTCAACCTGGCAATGTGATCTACGCATAAAACGGGTGCCACTGCCCCGCATTTCCCGCAATTTTACGCAGTTTCCCCAGCCTTCCCGGCCCCTTGCCGCGCTGCGGCGTAACTGCCCTCTCGCCTGTCGGCGCATTTTCCTGTAAGAGATAGTTTAATATTAAACCAATTCACCAAAGCGTGAGGAGGACAGCGATGGCTGCCGCGAAAAGCGCCAAGAAATCAAATACATCCAAGGATGAGCTGCTGAAGCACTACCGTGAGATGCTGCTTATCCGCCGATTCGAAGAAAAGGCCGGCCAGCTCTATGGCATGGGGCTGATCGGCGGGTTCTGCCACCTTTATATCGGTCAGGAAGCCGTTGTGGTGGGCCTCGAAGCCGCCGCACGCGAAGGTGATAAACGCATCACCTCCTACCGCGACCACGGCCATATGCTGGCCTGCGGCATGGACCCGAAAGGCGTGATGGCCGAGCTCACGGGCCGCGAAGGCGGCTATTCCAAGGGCAAGGGCGGCTCGATGCATATGTTCAGCGTCGACAAGCATTTTTATGGCGGCCACGGCATTGTTGGCGCGCAGGTTCCGATCGGCACCGGCCTCGCCTTCGCTGACAAATACAATGAAAACGGCGGCGTCACCTTCGCCTATTTCGGCGATGGCGCGGTCAATCAGGGCCAAGTCTATGAGGCCTTCAACATGGCCTCGCTTTGGGACCTTCCGGTGATTTATGTCATCGAAAACAACCAATACGCCATGGGCACCGCGGTGAAACGCGCCAGCTCCACCCCGGAATTCTACACCCGCGGCGAAGCCTTCGGCATTCCCGGCGAAGCGGTCGACGGCATGGATGTGATGGCGGTGAAAGAAGCCGGGACGCGCGCGGTCGAACACTGCCGCTCGGGCAAGGGCCCCTACATCCTCGAGATGAAAACCTATCGCTATCGCGGCCACTCGATGTCGGACCCGGCGAAATACCGGACCCGCGAAGAGGTGCAGAAGGTGCGCGAAACCCGCGACGCCATCGAGCATGTGCGTGAACTGCTTCTGCAGGGCAAACATGCGAGCGAGGACGATCTGAAAACCATCGACAAGGAAATCAAGGCCGTGGTCAACGAGGCCGCCGATTTCTCGCGCGAAAGCCCTGAACCGGCGCTCGAAGAGCTCTGGACCGACATTTACGCCTGAGGAGAGTGACAGATGGCAACCGAAATTCTCATGCCCGCGCTCAGCCCCACGATGGAAGAGGGCACGCTGGCGAAATGGAATGTGAAAGAAGGCGATAGCGTCAGTTCCGGCGACATCATTGCCGAGATCGAAACCGACAAGGCGACGATGGAATTCGAAGCCGTCGATGAAGGTATCATCGGCAAGATCCTGATCGCCGAAGGCGCGGAAGGCGTGAAAGTGAATACGCCGATTGCCGTGTTGATCGAAGAAGGTGAAAGCGCAGACGATATCGCCGTTTCGGCTCCGGCTGCCGCACCGGCTTCTACGCCTGCCGAAGCCCCTGCCCCCGCCGCGGCTGCGCCCGTCGCCGCCGTGGTGCCGGACGATCCGGAAATCCCGGCAGGCACCACGATGAAGGAAACTTCGGTTCGCGAAGCCCTGCGCGACGCGATGGCCGAAGAAATGCGCGCTGATGAGCGGGTCTTTGTGATGGGCGAAGAGGTGGCCGAATATCAGGGCGCCTATAAGGTCACGCAAGGGCTGCTCGACGAGTTCGGCGCCAAACGCATCATCGACACCCCGATCACCGAGCATGGCTTTGCCGGGCTTGCCACCGGGGCGGCCATGGGCGGTCTGCGCCCCATCGTCGAGTTTATGACCTTCAACTTCGCCATGCAGGCGATTGACCACATCATCAACACCGCAGCCAAAACCCGCTACATGTCGGGCGGGCAGATGTCGGTGCCGGTGGTGTTCCGGGGCGCCTCAGGTGCCGCCGCCCGCGTGGGCGCGCAGCACAGCCAGGATTACGCTTCCTGGTATGCGCAAATCCCCGGTCTGCATGTGGCGATGCCCTATTCGGCTGCCGATGCGAAGGGCCTGTTGAAAACCGCGATCCGGGGCGAAACCCCGGTGGTGTTCCTCGAAAACGAGCTGCTTTACGGCCAAAGCTTCGAAGTGCCGGAGCTGGACGATTACGCCATCCCTTTCGGCAAAGCCCGGATCTGGCGCGAAGGCAGCGATGTGACCATCGTCAGCTTCGGCATCGGGATGAAATACGCCCTCGCCGCCGCCGATCAGCTTGCCGAGGAAGGCATTTCGGCTGAGGTGATCGACCTGCGCACCCTGCGCCCGATGGACACCGAAACCGTGGTGAAATCGGTGATGAAAACCAACCGCTGCGTGACGGTGGAAGAAGGCTGGCCGGTGGCCTCGATCGGCGGGCATATCTCGTCGGTGCTGATGCAGCAGGCTTTCGACTATCTCGACGCGCCGGTGATCACCTGCACCGGTAAAGACGTGCCGATGCCCTACGCCGCCAACCTTGAAAAGCTCGCGCTGGTGACCACCGACGAGGTGATCGCAGCGGTGAAGCAAGTGACGTATCGTTGAGGAGGAAGACCGATGGCAACTGAAATTCTCATGCCCGCGCTGTCTCCGACGATGGAGGAAGGCACGCTGGCGAAATGGCTGGTGAAAGAAGGCGATACCGTGCAATCGGGCGACCTTCTGGCCGAGATCGAAACCGATAAGGCAACGATGGAGTTTGAAGCCGTCGATGAGGGCGTTGTCGGCAAGATCCTGATCGCCGAAGGCTCTGAAGGCGTGAAAGTGAACACGCCGATTGCCGTGCTGATCGAAGAGGGCGAAAGCGCCGATGATATCGCCGCGCCCGCTCCGGCAGCAGCAGCCCCCGCTCCGGCGAAAGAAGAAGCTGCGGCTCCGGCGGCAGCCCCTGCTGCGGCCCCTGCCCCGGCAGCGCCGAAAGCGACCTCGGGCGAGCGCGTCTTTGCCTCGCCGCTGGCCCGCCGCATCGCCGCCGACAAGGGCGTCGATCTGGCTGCGCTCACCGGCTCCGGTCCGCGCGGTCGGCTCGTGGAGGCCGATGTGGAAGCCGCTCAGCCCGGCCAAGCCGCCGCGCCTGCCGCTGCTGCCTCGGCCACGGCCGCGGCTGCCCTGCCCGCTGGCCCCGATGCCGCGCAAGTGCTCAAGATGTATGCTGACCGCGAGTATGAGGAAATCGCCCTCGACGGGATGCGCAAAACCATCGCCGCGCGGCTCACCGAAGCCAAGCAGACGATCCCGCATTTCTACCTGCGTCGCGACATCCAGCTCGATGCGCTTCTGGCCTTCCGCGCGCAGATCAATGGCCAGCTTTCAGCCCGTGGTGTGAAGCTGTCAGTCAATGATTTCATCATCAAGGCCTGCGCGCTGGCCCTGCAACAGGTGCCCAATGCCAATGCCGTCTGGGCGGGCGACCGGGTGCTGAAGCTGAAGCCCTCGGATGTGGCCGTGGCCGTGGCGATTGATGGCGGGCTGTTCACGCCGGTTCTGAAAGACGCTGACAGCAAAAGCCTCTCAGCCCTCTCGACCGAGATGAAAGACCTCGCCACCCGCGCCCGCGACCGCAAGCTTATGCCGCATGAATATGTCGGCGGCAGCTTTGCGATTTCCAACCTCGGGATGATGGGCGTCGATAATTTCGACGCCGTGATCAACCCGCCGCATGGCGCGATCCTCGCCGTTGGGGCCGGGGTGAAAAAGCCGGTGGTCAAGGATGATGGCGAGCTTGGCGTGGCGACGGTGATGAGCGTGACGCTGAGCGTCGATCACCGGGTCATCGACGGCGCGCTCGGTGCCGAACTTCTGGCCGCGATCAAGGACAATCTGGAAAACCCGATTGCCATGCTGGCCTGAGCCATATCCGGATTACGCGGCATGACCGCTATGAAAGCCCCGCTTCGGCGGGGCTTTTTCTTTGCACCAAACGCTATTCGAATGGGATCGCGCGATCTAATCAAGGCTCTCGCGGATTGCCCCGCTCAGCTTGCGCAGCAGCCGTTGCAACTGGGTGATTTCTTCCAGCTCCAGCCCGGCCGCCCCAAACACGCAGCTACGAATTCGTGCCTCTTCCCCCTGCACCGCCCGGCCCTTCTCGGTCAGCTCAATCAGCACCCGGCGCTCATCTTCCTCAGAGCGCCGCCTTGTCACGAACCCGGCCGCCTCCAGCCGCTTCACCAGCGGCGTCAGGGTCGAGCTTTCCAACCCCAGCACCGCGCCTATTTCACCCAGGCTGACACCGTCATGGCGCCACAGGATCATCAGCACCAGATATTGCGGATAGGTCAGGCCGAGCCCGTCAAGCAGCGGCTTATAGATCCGCCCAACCGCAAGATTGGCCGAGTAGACATCAAAACAGATCATGTCATCCAGCGCGCCAGCACAGGGGCCAGAGGCGCGCGCGTCAGCCGCCTCAGCTGCGGGCGATTGCGGGGATGACAGGGCAGTTGGCTTGGCTGTGGGCATGATGATCTCCTTGCCCGCAAAATATATCGCACGCGATTAAGTCGCAAGTCTTGACGTTATTTATATCGTGCACTATTTACTATCGCACGATATATTTGAAAGGACATCCGATGTCAGCCAGCAAAATCCTCTACCAAACCGCCGCCACCGCCACCGGGGGCCGCGACGGGCACGCCCGCACCGCCGATGGGGCATTCGAAGCGAAACTGGTAACCCCGAAAGAGCTGGGCGGCCCGGGCGGCGATGGGGTGAACCCTGAGCAACTCTTTGCCACCGGCTATGCCGCCTGCTTTCTCAGCGCGCTGAAATTCGTTGCCGCGCATCAGAAACAGGCCCTGCCCGCCGATGCCGCCGTGACCACAAAAGTGGGGATTGGCCCGCGTGCCGAGGGCGGCTTTGGCCTGACGGTCGAAATCGAAGTCTCGCTGCCCGGGATCGAGCCGGAAACCGGCGAAGCCCTGATCGCCGCCGCGCATAACGCCTGCCCCTATTCCAACGCGACCCGCGGTTCGCTGGATATCACGCCGGTTCTGGTCTGATCAGGCACCACAAAAGGAAAAGGCCCGGGAAGTATCCCGGGCCTTTCTCTCTCTTCAATTCTGTCAACTCATGGCGAATGCAAAACCGCACAGAACCGTAAATCCAAGAACGGTCGCCAGCCAGTATCGCAGCATGATGTCCCCCGTTTTATTGCGGCAAGACTAGGCAGCGCGGGATTTTGGATCAACCGGGCCATCCGTCGCAGGCAGGGGAACGGGCTCAGCCCTCTTCGCCGCAGCCATCATCCAGCGTCTGGCGCATTTCCACCGACGGGTGTTCACAGCCTGCCGTGCCGACGATCTTGGCGGGCACACCGGCCACGGTTGTGGCCTCCGGCACCTCTTCCAGCACCACCGAACCTGCGGCGATCCGCGAGCAGCAGCCCACCTTGATATTGCCCAGCACCTTGGCGCCTGCCCCGATCAGCACTTCATTGCCGATCTTCGGATGCCGGTCGCCATCTTCCTTGCCGGTGCCGCCAAGGGTGACGGAATGCAGCATCGAAACATTATCGCCCACCACGGCGGTTTCCCCGATCACGATGGAATGGGCATGGTCGATCATGATGCCTTTGCCGATGGTCGCACCGGGGTGAATATCGATCCCGTAAACCTCCGAGGCGCGCATTTGCAGGAAATAGGCCAGATCGCGGCGACCTTTGCGCCACAGCCAGTTGGCCACGCGATAGGCCTGCATGCCCTGAAAGCCTTTGTAGAACAGGATCGGCTGCAACAGCCGGTGCGTGGCCGGGTCGCGCTCCTGCACCGCCATCAGATCGGCACGCGCCGCTTCCACGATGGACGGATCATCGGCATAGGCTTCATCAGCCACTTCACGCAGCACCAGCATCGACATTTCATTCGAATTCAGCTTGGCCGACACCCGGTATGACAGCGCCTTTTCCAGCGAGCTGTGATGCAGCACACAGGAATGGATCAGCCCGCCCATCAGCGGTTCACGTTCGACCGCGTCAATAGCTTCCGAAGTGATCCGATCCCAGACCGGGTCAAGAAGAATGGGTTGCCTGCGGATTTCGCCCATGGGAGGCTCCTTTTTGTAACCCGGCTTATATACGACAGATAAGGTCGGATTTCCACTCGCAAAGCCGTGAGGGAAAGGAACAATATGAATGACAAACTGTTAGCTGAGTTTCGTGCGCGGCTAGAGGCCGAGCTTCTGGCTCTGGATGCAGAAGACGCGCTGGGGGAAGACGGGCAGAAAACCGTGACGCTGGATCAGCAATCGGTGGGCCGTCTCAGCCGTATGGACGCGCTGCAAGGTCAGGCCATGGCCCGCGCCACGCAAGCCCGCCGCGCCGCCCATCGTCACCGCATTGCCGCCGCCTTTGCCCGGATGGAGGACGGCGAGTTCGGCTATTGCACCGAATGTGGCGAGGAAATTGCGCCGAAACGGCTGGAGCTTGATCCCACCGTGCCCACCTGCATTTCCTGCGCGCGCGGCTAAGGCTCAGCCCGCCGCGATCCCGTCAGCCACCCGCAGCAGCGCCGCGCCCAACAGCTCGCGCGCCGCCTCGGCGCTATCTGCCTCGACATAGACCCGGAATTCCGGCGCATTACCCGATGGGCGCAGATGCAGCACCCGGCCACCCTCAAGGCTCATGCGCAGCCCATCGGTGCGATCCAGCCCGGTCTCGCCCCCAAATGGCGCTAGGAACGCCGCCCGCTCCGAATCCGAGCCATCAAGCCGGGTCAGAAAGGCCGCAGCCCCGGCGCGGTCAATCTCCTGCAAACGATCCGCAGCGGTAAAGCGCGGCGGCAGAGCTGCAACCAGCGCGGCCAGCCCCTGCCCCTTTGCCGCCACCAGCGGCGCGATGATCGGCAACAGGCTGTCGCGGGTGGCGAGCGGCGCCAGCGCCCCGGCCCCGGCCTGCGCCTCAAATCCCAGCAAAAACCCGCCATTGGCCTCAAACCCCACGGTTTTCGCCTCAGGGTTTGCCACCTGCACTTCGTCCATCCCGGCGATCACATAGGGCGATCCGATCCGGGTCAGCACCGCATCGGGAAACAGCAGGTTGACCATGGAATTGGACGATACCGGCGTGACCACATGATCGGCCCCAAGGCTCTGCGCGGTCAGCACCCCCAGCACATCGCCGGGGATCACCTGCCCGCTGGCATCGGTCAGCATCGGACGATCCGCATCGCCATCGGTCGAGACCAGCGCATCAAGCTGATGCTCCTTGCACCAGCCCGCAAGCATGTCGCGGGTCTCCTGATCCACCGCTTCGGTATCGACCGGAATGAAGCTTTCCGAGCGCGCCAGCGGCACCGGTGTGGCCCCCAGCCCGGCCAGCACATCGACCATCACATCGCGGGCGACAGAGCTGTGTTGATAGACCCCGATCCGCAGACCCGCGAGCGCATCGCCGCCGAAAGCCCCGATATAACGCGCCGCATAATCCCCCAGCGCATCACGGCTTTGCCGCTGCCCCGGCTGCGCCGCATCGGACGCCTCAGCCCCATAAGCCGCTGAAATCGCGGCCTCTTCCACCTTGCTAATTTCCCCGGCAGGCACGTAGAATTTCAACCCGTTGCGATCAGCGGGGATATGCGAACCCGTCACCATCACCGCTGCCTGACCCGCGGCTGCCAGCGCCAGCGCCGGGGTCGGCAGCACGCCGCAATCCACCGTATCCACACCCGCCGCCTCGGCCGTTGCCAGCACGGTTTCGGCAATCCGGGGGGAAGACGGGCGCAGATCGCGGCCCACAAACAGCGCGCCCTCGGGCGGACAAGCGGCGATAAAGGCCCGCGTCCAGGCCGCGACGGTTGCGTCATCCAGCTCGGTCACCAGACCGCGCAACCCACTTGTTCCGAATGCCAAAGCCATGGCGCTGCCCCTCTTTTGAAAACCTGCCTCGTATCTGACGAACCGGGCCGGGGAAATCAAGCGGCAGGTGCCGGGCGCTCCCCCGTCACAACCTGCAAAACCATCACCAGACAGCGCGCATAATCGGGGTCATCCCAATAGGGTTCGCGTGCCCGGGGGCGGGTCATCGCGGCTGACATCAGGCTGCCCGTGCCAAAATCCGGATGCGCCCGCCCGGTGCTTTGGCGAAAGGCATCGGCCTGCCCGGCCTCATCGAGCATTTGCCGGATCAGCCCGACGCGCGCAGGATCAGGCGCCGCCAGCAGCGC
>JARRIY010000019.1:8858-26345 GCA_037379985.1 Maritimibacter sp. | reverse complement strand
AATCCCGGGGAGGCGATTTGGTACGTGTCATGTTATTTGGGAGGAAATCATGAAAAGAGTTATTGGTCTTGCGACCTTGGCTGCCGGTGCCATGATGGCAACGTCGGCATTTGCCCTGACTGTGGGTGTGAGCTGGTCGAACTTCCAGGAAGAACGCTGGAAAACCGACGAAGCCGCGATCAAAGGCGCGCTGGAAGCCGCCGGTGCGGATTATGTGTCGGCCGACGCGCAATCGTCTTCGGCCAAGCAAATCGCGGATGTGGAAAGCCTGATCGCTCAGGGTGTGGATGCGCTGATCATCCTCGCTCAGGACAGCCAGGCGATTGGCCCGGCTGTGCAGGCCGCTGCTGATGAAGGTATTCCGGTTGTCGGCTATGACCGTCTGATCGAAGACAACCGCGCTTTCTACCTGACCTTTGACAACGTTGAAGTTGGCCGGATGCAGGCTCGTGCGGTTTTCGCCGCCGCGCCGGAAGGCAACTACGTGATGATCAAAGGGTCGCCCACTGACCCGAATGCCGACTTCCTGCGTGGTGGTCAGCAAGAGGTGCTGCAAGACGCGATCGACAGCGGTGCTATCACCATCGTCGGCGAAGCCTATACTGATGGCTGGCTGCCCGCGAACGCGCAGCGCAACATGGAACAGATCCTCACCGCCAATGACAACAATGTCGATGCGGTTGTGGCCTCGAATGACGGCACCGCCGGTGGCGTTGTTGCTGCGCTGACCGCGCAGGGCATGGACGGGATCCCGGTTTCCGGCCAGGACGGCGACCATGCCGCTCTGAACCGCGTTGCCAAAGGCACCCAAACCGTGTCGGTCTGGAAAGACGCGCGTGATCTCGGCCGTGCGGCCGGTGAAATCGCCGTTGCATTGGCCGGTGGTACTGCGATGGCCGACGTTGATGGCGCCATGAGCTGGACCTCGCCCAGCGGCACCGAGCTGACAGCGATGTTCCTGAAACCGGTTCCGATCACCGCCGACAATCTGTCGACCGTGGTGGATGCAGGCTGGATCAGCCAGGAAGCGCTCTGCCAGGGCGTGGAAGCCGGCCCGGCTCCCTGTAACTGATCACCATACTGATCTGACCAAAATGCTCTCACCCTTCGGGGTGGGAGCCTCTGCTACATCTGGAAAGCCGAGATGACGGACACCACCAAAGCCCCGGCGACCGAGGTCGACCCGAACGAGCCGACACGGCTGAAAAAGAACTTCCTGCAAACCCTTGAGATCGACACGCGCATGCTCGGCATGATCGGGGCATTCATCATTATCGCTCTGATTTTCAACGTGTTGACCGAAGGGCGTTTTCTGACCCCGCGCAATATCTTCAACCTGACCATCCAAACGGTTTCGGTGGCGATCATGGCCTCGGCGCGCTGCTCGCGACCGCCTCCGCCGTTATGGCGATGACGCAAACCCTGGTCATGCCAGGCTGGTTGGGATTTGAGCTTGGCAGCTGGGCCATCGCCCCGGTGGCCATCATCTTTGGCCTTCTGGTCGGTATGGCGATTGGCGCGTTTCAGGGCTGGCTGGTGGGCTATCTCACCGTGCCCGCCTTCATCGTTACTCTTGGCGGCTATCTGATCTGGCGTAACGTCGCCTGGTATCTGACCTCGGGCGCGACCATTGGCCCGCTCGATGAAAACTTCCAGATCTTCGGCGGCATCAACGGTACGCTTGGTCCGACCTGGAGCTGGGTCTTTGCCGTTCTCGCTGCTGCAGCCACGGTCTTGGCCATGGTGCGTGGGCGCAAGCTAAAGATCGCGCATGATTTCCCGGTCAAACCGGTCTGGGCGGAAACCACCCTTGCCGGAATCGCGGTTGCGGCAATTTTCGGCTTTGTCGCCATTCTCAACGCCTATGACATTCCCACCCGCAAACTGGAACGGATGTTCGAGGCGCGCGGCGAGGTGATGCCTGACGGATTCACCCAGGGCTATGGCTTGCCAATTTCGGTCTTCCTGCTGATCATCGTGGCGGTCGCCATGACGATGATTGCCAAACGTACCCGGCTGGGCCGCTATATCTTTGCCACCGGCGGCAATCCGGAAGCCGCAGAACTATCTGGTATCAACATCCGCTTCCTGACCGTGAAACTCTTCATGATCATGGGCTTCCTTGCCGCGCTGTCTGCCGTGGTGGCGTCGTCGCGGCAAACCTTCCATTCCAACGATATCGGCACGCTCGACGAGCTGCGCGTTATCGCGGCGGCGGTGATCGGCGGCACGGCCTTTGCTGGTGGGATCGGCACGATCCACGGTGCCATTCTTGGCGCACTGATCATGCAGAGCCTGCAATCGGGCATGGCGATGGTCGGCGTGGATGCGCCCCTGCAAAATATCGTGGTGGGCATGGTTCTGGTGATCGCGGTTCTGATCGACACCTATTATCGCAAGCGGACAGGAGGCTGAGTGATGGCTGATGATGTAGACAGAAGCGGCACCCCCCTTCTTGAATTGCGCGACATGCACAAGTCTTTCGGCGGTATCCGCGCCGTGGACCATGTGAGCATCGACCTCTATCCCGGCGAAGTGCACGGGGTTCTGGGCCATAACGGTGCTGGCAAATCGGTGCTGATGAAAATGCTCTCGGGCGCCTATACGCGTGACGGCGGGCAAATTTTCGTCAATGGCGAAGAAGCTCATATCGAAACCCCGCGCGACGCCCGTGCCTATAATATCGAGACGATCTATCAGACACTGGCGCTGGCCGATAACCTCGATGCAGCCTCAAACCTGTTTCTGGGGCGCGAACTGGTCACGCCACTGGGCTTTGTGAACGACCCAAAAATGGAGGCCGAGACGCGCAAGATCATGTCGCGGCTGAACCCGAATTTCCGGCGCTATCACACCCCGGTTTCGGGCCTGTCCGGCGGGCAGCGGCAATCGGTGGCGATTGCGCGTGCGGTCTATTTCAACGCCAAGATCCTGATCATGGACGAACCCACCGCGGCGCTCGGCGTTGCCGAAACGCAGATGGTGGCAGAGCTGATTCAGGAGCTGAAGCGGCAGGGCATCGGCATTCTGCTGATCGACCACGATATCCATCAGGTGAAAGCTCTGTGCGACCGCGCGAGCGTGATGAAAAACGGCCGACTGGTGGGCACCGTGCAGGTGGATGAAGTGACAGAAGACGATCTTCTGGGCATGATCATCCTCGGCAAAAACCCGAAAGAACAGGCCGCCTGAGCAGGTTTTTTGCTGTAAATTCACATGCTTGAACCGATCCCGGAACACCCGGGGTCGGTTTTTTACTTACATGTCAGCCAAATTGTTTGAAATTATAGTTCGCTCCCTTAGTGTAGGCGCACACCCGGCGTCGGAGGAATGTCGGGGAAATCATAACGATATGACAGACCAACAGATCGGAGGAGATCTTAATGCAGCGTCGTAAGTTTCTGACCGGGGCCGCGCTTGGCACCGCTGGGGCCGCTCTGGCCGCGCCCGCCGTCGCGCAGGGCACCAAAACCATGACCATCGTGTCGACCTGGCCGCGCGACTTCCCGGGCATCGGGATTTCCGCCCAGCGTCTGGCTCAGCGGATCACCGACCTGTCGGACGGGGCGATCCAGGTCGAGTATTTCGCCGCGGGCGAGCGCGTGGGTGCGCTTGACGTGTTCGACGAAGTCGCTTCGGGCAACTCGCAGGCCTATCTGGGCGCCGACTATTACTGGACCGGCAAACACCCGGCGCTGGCCTATTTCACCGCCGTGCCCTTCGGCATGACCGCGACCGAAATCAACTCCTGGATCCTCTACAATGGCGGCATGGAGCTGTGGGACAAGGTTCAGGACCAGTTCGGCCTGAAAGGTCTGCCCGCTGGCAACACCGGCACCCAAGCCGGCGGTTGGTTCAACAAGGAAATCGAGAGCGCCGACGACTTCAAAGGCCTGAAAATGCGTATCCCGGGCCTCGGTGGTCAGGTGCTCTCCAAGCTCGGCGCCTCAACCGTGTCGCTGCCGGGTGGCCAGATCTACGAAAACCTCGTGTCGGGCACCATCGACGCGACCGAATGGGTTGGCCCCTATAACGACTACTTCATGAAGTTCTATGAAGCCGCCAAATACTACTACACCGGCGGGATGCACGAGCCGGGTGCCCAGCTGTCGCTGACCATGAACAAATCGTGGTGGTCTACGCTGACCGACTGGGAACGCAACATCATCACCGCCGCCGCGCTCGAAGAGAACGGCAACCAGTTCTACGAAACCATGGCCCGCAACGGCGAATACCTGATCAAGCTGCAGGAAGAGCATGGTGTCGAAGTGCGTTCGTTCAACGAAGATGTCTGGGATGCGATGGGCGAAGCTGCCGCCGAAGTGTTCGAGGAAATCGCTGGCTACGATGCGCTGGCAGCCGAAGTGAACGACGCGGTGCAGAAAAACATCCGCGACATCGGCAAAGGTCTGAAACTGTTCGAAGGCCAGTTCGCGTCGCAACGCGACCGGATCATCGGCCTCTAAGAGCAGGGCTGCGGCCCAGAAAAATCGGGCGGGGCTTTGGCCCCGTCCTTTTCCCGTGCATCCGCACGCAGCCAAGACCAGAGAGACGCCAGATGACAAGCATCTCCGCCACAACGGATATTCCCCGCCATGGTAAACCCGCCCCGATCGCCCGCCTGTTTGGCTGGGCCATGCTGGGCAGTCTTGCCGGGTTTCTGATCAACAATGTTCTGGTGGTCTGGTTCGGCTATCCGGGGCTGCGCGCCCTGGGCAGTGATCCCGCCGCCTGGCTGCATCTGGCGATCTACGTGATCGGCATCGCGCTGGCGCTCGCAAAAGTGCTGATCCAGCCCAACAATGCGCTGCGCTGGGATGCGCGACAGGTGCATCACTTCAATCTCTATCTGGTGCGCGCGCTTTATTTCACCGTGCTTTTCGTCGGCCTCGCCGATGCCGCCATCGCCTTTCTGCGGGCTGAAGAGCTTTTGGGGATTTTCGGCCAGAACGGGCCGCAAAACTTCGCCCGCGCCAACTGGGTTGGCCCCTATATTCATGTACCGCTGATCGTCGCCGGGTTCATCGCCTCTGCCATCTTCCGCCGCACGCTGGGCTTTCCATGGCTGGCGCTGCTGATCGTCTCCGCCGAACTGCTGATCGTGCTCTCGCGCTTTGTCTTCAGCTATGAACAGGCGCTGATGGGCGATCTGGTGCGCTACTGGTATGCCGCCCTGTTCCTGTTCGGCTCGGCCTATACGCTGTTTGACGACGGCCATGTGCGTGTCGACATCATCTATGCCGGGCTGGGCAATCGCGCCAAGGGGCGCGCCAATGCCATCGGCGTGCTGCTTCTGGGTATGACAACCGCCTGGGTGGTGCTGGCAGTCGGGCTGAACGGCCCGCATTCCATCGTCAATGCGCCGGTCACGAATTTCGAGATCAGTCAGGCCGGTCGCTACGGCATGTATATCAAGTATCAAATGGCCGCCTTTATCGGTCTCTACGCCACAACCATGCTGATCCAGTTTGTCAGCATGTTCTTTGAGGTGATGGCCGATGCGCGGGGCGAACCGGGCCACCGCTCTATCTCCGGCTCAACCGCGCAATAGAGGGCATCATGGAAGTTTACTTTATCATTCTGCTGATCATCCTGATGGCCGCCGCGCTGGGCTCAGGCTTTCCTGTCGCCTATGCCCTACCCGGATCGGCGATCCTGACCGTTGGCATTGCCGCAGGCGCGGGCTGGCTTTTTGCCGGCAGCGTTGACGCGTTTTTCTATTCCGACGGGCCCACGCAATGGCTTCAGGCCGGGGTGACCAACCAAAGGGGCGTTTATTGGGAGGTTGAGCGCGATACGCTCATTGCCATTCCGCTCTTCATCTTCATGGGCATCATGCTGCAGCGCTCGAAGATCGCTGAAGACCTGCTGGAAACCATGGCGCAGCTGTTCGGCCCGGTGCCGGGCGGGCTTGGCATTTCGGTGGTGTTCGTCGGGGCGCTGCTCGCCGCCACCACCGGCATCGTCGGCGCCACGGTTGTGGCAATGGGGCTGATCTCGCTGCCCTCGATGCTGCGCAACAACTATTCCACCCCGCTGGCCACCGGCACAATCGCCGCCTCCGGCACGCTGGGGCAGATCATTCCGCCCTCTATCGTGCTGATCATTCTGGCCGACCAGCTCGCCAGCGCGGCCGATCAGGCCTCGTCTCTGCGCAAGGCGCTCTACAAAAACGCAACCGGCGAACTTCAGATGCCCTCGCCCTTTGATGTGGCCGGCACCTCGGCAGGCGAGATGTTTCTGGGGGCCTTCATTCCCGGCCTCGTGCTGGTCGGGCTCTATATGGCCTACATCCTGATCTACGCCGTGATCCGGCCGAAAAACGCCCCGGCCGTGCCCTATGAGGGCAAGTATGACATGGCCTTCCTGCGTAAGGTCTTCATCACCCTCGTACCACCGCTGGCGCTGATTTTCCTTGTGTTAGGGTCTATTATTGCCGGGATCGCCACGGTGAACCAAGCCGGTGCCATCGGTGCGGCAGGGGCTATGATCATGGCCGGATACCGGCTGCCGAAACAGGGAACACGCGGCACCTATGCGCCTGCGCTGCTGGCCATTCTGGCGCTCGCTATACTCGGCTTTGCCCTCAGCCAGTTCAATATGAACATCAAATCGATGGCGACCCCTGCCGATCAGCTGGGCATCGCACTCGGGGTGCTGGGCACTGCGCTGCTGATGGTCTCGCTCATCTGGTCCGGGCTGCGGGTCTACCGGCTCAATAACACCCTGAACGGGGTGATGCTGGAAACCGCGAAAACCACCTCGCTGGTCTTCATCATCCTCCTAGGGGCCGCCGTGCTGACCGCCAGCTTCCGCGCCTTCGGTGGCGAAGAGCTGGTGCGCAACTTCCTCGTCTCCCTGCCCGGCGGGTTCTGGACCCAGTTCTTCATGGTCATGCTGGTGATCTTCATCCTCGGCTTCTTTCTCGATTTCATCGAAATCGCCGTGGTTGTGGTTCCGATTGTGGCACCGATCCTACTGGCCGATCCGGGAGCCAATGTTACCGCCGTCTGGCTCGGGGTGATGATCGGGTTGAATATCCAAACCAGTTTCCTGACCCCGCCCTTCGGCTTTGCGCTGTTCTATCTGCGCGGGGTCGCGCCCGCGATGGTGCGCACATTGCAGATCTATAAGGGCGTGGTTCCCTTCATTCTGTTGCAGCTGGTCGCGCTCGGGATTGTTGGAGCCTATCCGCCGCTAGTGAACTACCTGCCGACCCGGGTGAACTTCCTGTCGGAAACCATCCCGCCGCCGCGCAATCCCAAGCTGCAAATCTGTCTGGATGACTATGTGGGCGAAAAACTGAGCGAAAGCTCTGCCTTGCCCGATGCGATCACGGCCGCAAAAATGCTCGATCTCTCGGCGCTTCCGAAAGATCTGGCAGGCGCTGTCACCGATGGGATTGCCAGCGCAGAAGACGCGATTGCCGGGCTTGCCGCGATTAATGAAGCCAGCACCGCTGTTGCCAATGCCGCGCCGGACTATCGCCCGGTGCTGGCTGAGGTACGCAATCTGCAAAAACAGATGCGTGCCGCTGAAGCAGAGGCAAAGGACTTCACCACCGCAGCAGGCCGCGCAGAGGATCAGGCAGAAGGCGCAAGACTGACGAAACTGGCGGAAGCCAGTCAGGCTGAAGCTGACAGGCTCGCCGCGCTGATTCCGGAAGACTGGGATAGCGTGCACAGCGATTTCGCTGCTCTGGTCTCGGCAGAGGATAAAGCACGCAACCTCTATCGTCGTGCCGCCGATGGGGCCTATGAAGACCCGGCAAGCGTGCTGGCAGTGCTGGGTGCAACTGGTGACTTCACTGCGTTAGAGACTGGTCTTGAGGCTTTGCGTCCGATTTTTGAAACCGGCGAAGGCGATGCCGCGGTGGATCAGATCAAGGCGTTTGAAAAGCTAGTTGGCGATGTCGAAGGCGCGGGCGATGTGAAATCTCCGCTGTCGAAAGCACGTCGGGCACTCGACAAAGGCAATCGTGATGAAGCGCTGCAACTCTATCAGGAAGCGCTGACCGCTTATGCAAACGAAGCTAAATGGCGCGCGTCGGCAGAGGATCTGGTGCCGGGGCTGACGGCCTATCTGAACGCGGTTCGCCCGACCTTGGGCATCCGGGTGCAGGATCACCTGACCCGGGAACAGGCGCTGGCCATGGCCGCCTGCACCGCGCATCACCGCGATATCTCGCTGAACTTCTGATCGGCCTGAATTGGAAACTGAGATCGGCGCGAGGACACCCCTCGCGCCGATATCATGCCATACGTTTTGCAGACAAAAAGCTTACGCCCGCCATACAGGCCGCTGTGGCTAGGCAAAGCGCCAATCCACCGACCTGATAGCTCAGCCCTGACAGCAGCGTACCCAACAACCGCCCGGCCGCGTTGGACATGTAGTAAAAGCCCACATCCATCGTCACCCGATCTTCCGCTGTGAAGGCCAGGATCAGATAGGAATGGATCGAGGAATTCACAGCAAAAACAAAGCCGAAGATCAAAAGCCCGATCACCAGCACCGGCGCCAGCCAGGGGCCGGGCAGAAGGGCGGCAAGGGCAAGGCCAGCGGGGATGAGCGTGAGGATTCCAACCCAGCGAATAGCTGCTGAAACAGAGCCTGTTTCTGACCGACTCGCCTCTTTCAACAGCCGCGGCGCAAACGCCTGCACCGCACCATAAGCGATGATCCAAAGCGCCATGAACCCACCCACCAGAAAGAACGCCCAGCGCGAGCCCTCCGATGTGCCGTCCGACAGCATCGCCTGAAAATAGATCGGGATGCCGACCACGAACCATGTATCGCGCGCGCCAAACAGGAAAAGCCGCGCCAGCGACAACCGGTTGATCCGTGGATCAGTCGCAAAGACATGCGCAAATTTCGCTGATTTAGAGCCTTTTGGCAGGCCGGAGGGCATGAAGGCGATGACCAGCATCAGGATCACGGCGAGTATGATCGCCATACCCAGAACCGATGCAGAGAACCCGGCCAGCCCAAGCAGCGCAGCACCGAGGAAAAAGCCAAACCCCTTCACCGCATTTTTCGATCCAGTCAGCACCGCGACCCAGCGAAACAGACCACCCTCGCCTTTGGGCGCCAGCAGCTTCACCGCCGATTTCGACGACATTTTCGCCAGGTCCTTGGCCACGCCCGACACGCCCTGAACCGCCATCACGAAGGGGACAGACAGCGCCATCGCCCAGGCAGGATCAAGCTGCGACAAGGCCAGAAGGGCTAAAATCTGTAAGGTTAGACCCGCATAGAGCGTCGAGGTCAGCCCAAAGCGCGCGGCCAGCCAACCTGCCGAAAGGTTCGTTACGATCCCTGCGATTTCATAAAGCAAAAACAACCAGGCCAGCGTGACCGGCGAAAAGCCCAGCTCGTGAAAGTGCAAAAGCACCAGCATCCGCAGCGCCCCGTCGGTGAGCATGAAAGCCCAATAGGCAGCGGTGACCGCGATATAGGCAGATAGCCCCTCGGGGCGGGCAGGCTGGGATGTCATTCTACTCTCCGGGTCAGAGCGAAGATGCCACCATCCGCGCCACATCGGCAAGGCGGCAGGCATATCCCCATTCGTTATCGTACCAGGCGTAAAGCTTCACCTGCGTGCCGTTCACCACCATGGTTGAAGGAGCGTCGATGATCGACGAGCGGCTATCATTCACATAATCGGCCGAGACCAGCGGGCGGGTCTCATAGCCCAAAATCCCCTGCAATAGACCCTCTGCGGCGGTTTTCAGCAGGGCATTCACCTCCTCCACCGAGGTTTCATGCTCCACCTCGAACACGCAATCGGTCAGCGAGGCATTGAGCAGCGGCACGCGCACCGCATGGCCGTTCAGCCGCCCGGTAAGTTCGGGAAAAATCTGGGTGATCGCCTTGGCTGAGCCGGTGCTGGTGGGAATCAGAGAATTCAAAGCCGAGCGAGCACGACGCAAGTCTTTCGCGGGGCGGTCAACGATGGTCTGGGTGTTGGTCACGTCATGCAGGGTGGTGATCGAGCCATGGCGAATACCCAGCCCCTCATGGATCACCTTCACCACCGGCGCGAGGCAATTGGTGGTGCAGGAGGCCGCCGTGACCAGTTTTTGCCCGGAATAGAGATGATGATTCACCCCATAGACCACGTTCAGCGCGTCAGGCTCTTTCACCGGCGCGGACACGACCACATGTTTCACCCCGGCGGCATAATAGGGCGCGAGCTTGTCATGGCTCTTATGCGCGCCGGTGCAGTCGATCACCAGATCAATGCCCAGATCGGCCAGCGGTAGCTCTTCGATGGCGCTTGTGGCGCGCAGCTCCATCCGGGTGCCATTCACGGTCAGACTGGTCTGATCATAGCTGATCTCGGCCGCCCAGCGCCCATGAACAGTGTCGAATTCAAGCAAATGTGCGTGAATCTCGGGAGTGCCGACCGGATCGTTCAGCAGCACGATCTCGCCAGAAATGCCATTATCGATCAGCTCGCGCAGCGCGAGCTTGCCCATCCGGCCGAGGCCATTGATCGCAATCCGTGTCATAGAAGATCCCCACATGTGTCGCGGGTCGTTTATGTCACTTATGTAACGGCAGGATGACGCTAGAGCCCTTCGCGCGCGCCCAGCTCCATTTCGTGGGTCTCGGCCCGCGCGGTGCCGTCGAAGGCCAGTGTCGAACGCAGGGTCACGACCGAACCGATCACGATCAGCGCCGGGCCTTTCAGCCGCGCTTCCTCGGTTTTCGCGCCAATATCGGCCAGGGTTCCGGTCACCACATGCTGGGTGGTGCGGGTGCCGTTGTCGATCACTGCCACAGGTGTGGCCGGATCGACCCCCTGCGCCATCGCCGCTGCCGCAATCTCGGCCACGAAACGCAGGCCCATATAGACCACCGCCGTTTGTCCGGGTCGGACCAGAGACGCCCAGTCATGGGTAATCAACCCATCGGCGCCATGAGCGGTGACGAAGACCACGCTTTGGGCATGATCGCGATGGGTCAGCGGAATGCCCGCCGAGGCCCCGCATCCCGCCGCCGCGGTAATGCCGGGCACCACCACAACCGGAATGCCATGCGCCGCCACGCCTTCCAGCTCTTCGCCGCCCCGGCCAAAGATGAAGGGATCGCCCCCCTTCAGCCGCAGCACCCGCTGGCCCGCCTTGGCACGCTCGATCATCAGGTCGGTGATCTCGTCCTGCTGCATCGTGTGATTATTCGGCGATTTACCCACATTGATACGCTCGGCATCGCGGCGGGTCAGATCGAGAATACCTGGGCCAATCAGCCGGTCATAGAGCACCACATCGGCATGCTGCATCATCCGCAGCGCCTTGAAGGTGAGCAGGTCCGGATCGCCCGGCCCGGCCCCCACCAGCCAGACCTCGCCGCGCTTCAGGTGGCGCGTGCTGCCAGAAGCCAGATCTTCGTCGATCAACTGACCTGCCAGCGCTTCGTCACCCGCCAGAAAGGCATCGCCCGCCGGGCCTTCGATCAGATCCTCCCAGAAACGCCGCCGCTCGGTGCCATTGGTAATTTTTTCGGCGATCCGGTCGCGATAGCCCGACAGGAAGGTGGCAAGTCGGCCATAGGCGGCGGGCAGCATCGCCTCGACCCGGGCGCGCAGGATGCGGGCGACCACTGGCGCGGCCCCACCGGTGGAAATGGCGATGGTCAGGGGATCGCGCTCCACCACCGAGGGGGTGATGAAATCGCAATATTGCTTTTCATCGGCCACGTTGACGAGCGCGCCATGGGCCTTGGCGGCCTTGAAAAGCAGCGCATCGCGATCGGGATTTTCCGAGGCCCCATAGGCCACCACGCAGCCAGCGAAATCGACGAAAGCTGGCAGGCGCGGCTCGTAACTCACCCGCTCATGAGTGATGAAGGCGCGCACCTCTTCCCCTGGATTAGGGTCGAAACTCAGCACATGGGCCCCCGCCGCAAGCGCGCGTTCGATCCGGCGCGCCGCCACTGTGGTGCCGCCATCGACGAGCACTTTCTTGCCCGCCACATCCAGAAATATCGGGAGAAAATCCATCAGCCCTGCCCATCTGCCCAATCGCGCATGGTCTCTGATAGCGCCGATGCGCTGTCCGCGTCGAGGTCGATCTGCGTGATCCGCCGCCCTTCGCGCAGGATCAGGCGCAGCATTTTCATGCCGCCCTCGAATGTGACCTCGCGCAGCTCGGCCTTGCGGCTATAGGGCAGCTCAAACTGCGCCAATTCCCTGAAATCGTCACTCATATTTCAGCCCACGGGTAAATGCGGCCTCCAGCAGCCATTCCCATTTGCGCGGCGTATCGCGGAAATCCGGCTTGAGGTCGAATTCAAGATGCATGATCCCGCTTTCGCCCGCATGGGCCACAAGGCGCTCCAGCTCGGCAAAGCTGGTCACCTCCGGGTGGCCGATGATCAGATCGCTCAGCCGGGCATGGTTGGGGTTGGTCATCTCAGCTTCCTTTCACACGGTTATGAAACCGGACGCGGTAGACGAGCCTTTGGCTCTTGGCCTCAGCTTTCGGGTCAAATCTGGTCCGGTCATGCAATACGTTGTTACACAGCACTCCTTGCCCCGCTTCGAACCGCAACGAAATGGTCAGCGGGTCGGGGGTTTCCAGCACTTGCCGGAGAAACGCCACCGCCTCGCGGGTCAGCGCATCCTCGCGCCAGGCAATGCTCCGGGTGCGGGCGGTATAGCGCATTTGCAGCGCGCCGCTTTCGGGGTCGGGATAGAAAACCGGGCCAATCGAGACCGGGCGCAGGCTGCCATCCGCCTCGCGGTTTTCCGGAATCAGCATCGCCTCGGGGTGCATCAGCGCACGCAGATAGTCGGGGTTTTCGTCCATCAGCCGGATATAGGCCACGGCAGGGTCCAGAAACTGGTTGGCGCCGCCATCCTCGGCGGGCTGGGCGCAATGCAACACCATGGCGCTGATCTGATCGCTCGGCGCGTTGTAATACCCGTCGGTGTGCCAACCCATCCCATGCTTGGAATAGGGGATATAGCCGCGCTGCCCCGGCGCATCGCTTTCGGTCAGCGCAACGATCCCATCGCCCCCGGCCGAGCGATGCTTTTCGGCAATCCGCAGCCCGAACGCATCGGCAAAGGCACGTAGATTGTCACGCGGATCGGGCGTTGGGTCGGCCTGATAGAGCGCAAGATTCGCCCTCTCGCAGCGCCGGATCAGCTCGTTTTTTTCGGATTCCGTCGGTGCAGAGAGATCGGAAATCGCGACAAAGCCCGCCGATAGCGCGTCTTCTGCCGCCGCCAAACGCGCATCCCGCCATTTCCGATAAAAATCATCGGCTTTGGCAGACGGCCAGAAAAACCCGTTATCTTCTTGGCTGTTAATCGCCATCTCCTCCCGAACCATCGCGAAACCCGACTGTTTTGCAGGGTTAATCTCTATGGTTTCTTTTGCAACCGCAGCAACTTTTTTCTTTTACATTCGATTATCGTGATGTTTAGATTTAACGCAACGATGTTCGTCAGACGGCGACGATCGGGCGCAGGTACGGAGGAGGTACCAGCCGCGATCAGACCGGACTGATTTCAAGAATGGCCAAAGAGGCCGCAAGCGCGAACATCCCATAGGGAGGATCAGATGAAAGACGATTCGACAGAAACGCGCCAACACGAGACCCCGATGCTTGATGAGCTGGAGTCTGGTCCCTGGCCAAGCTTTGTATCCGGGCTGAAACGCCTGCGCGACGCCGAAGACAAAAGCTACGCCCCAATGGCGAATGACCTGCTGGGCCAGCTTGAGCATTCCTATGAGGAACGCATTGGCTTCTGGAAAGGCGGTACGCTCAGCGTCATGGGCTATGGCGGCGGGATCATCCCGCGCTTTTCCGAAGTGGCTGATCGTTTCCCGGCCTCGAAAGAATTCCATACCCTGCGGGTGATGCCACCTGCAGGCTATCACTACAGCACCGACCTGCTGCGCAAGATGTGCGATGTCTGGGAAAAGCACGGCTCTGGCCTGATCGCCTTTCACGGCCAGTCGGGCGATATCATGTTTCAGGGCTGTTCATCCGAGGCCGCACAACCGGCCTTTGACGAGCTGAACGAGATGGGTTTCGACCTTGGCGGCGCGGGCCCGGCCCTGCGCACGGCGATGAGCTGCGTCGGCCATGCAAGATGCGAGCAAAGCTGTTACGACGAGGTGCGTGCCCATCGCACGATGATCAACGCGTTTCTTGACGAAATGCACCGGCCCTCGCTGCCCTATAAATTCAAATTCAAGTTCTCCGGCTGTGCCAATGACTGCGTGAACGCCATCCACCGCGCCGATTTCGCGATGATCGGCACCTGGCGCGACGCGATCAAAATCGATCAGGAGAAAGTGAAAGAACACGTTGCCACTGTCGGGCGGAAATATACCATCGACACCGTGGTCAGCATGTGCCCGACCCGCGCCATCAGCCTTAATGACGACGACACGCTGGAGATCGACAACGATTCCTGCGTGCGCTGCATGCATTGCATCAACGTGATGACAAAGGCGCTGTCGCCCGGCGATGATAAAGGCGTTTCGATCCTGATCGGTGGCAAACGGTCTCTGAAAGTGGGCGATATGATGGGCATCATGGTGGTGCCGTTCATGAAGCTTGAGACCGATGAGGATTTTGAAAAGCTTGAGGAATTCGGGGAAACCGTGATCGAGTTTTTCGCCGATAACGCGCTGGAACATGAGCGTATTGGCGAGACGATTGATCGCATCGGCCTGCCCGCCTTTATCGAAGCGGTGGGCATCGACCCCGATCCGAACATGATCAATCACCCGCGCACCTCGTCCTATGTGCGCACCGATGATTTCGATGTCGAAGCCGAGAAGTGGTTCGCCCGCAAGGCCGCCGAAGCTCAGATCAGCGCCGAATAACCGGCCCAGGTTTTACCTAGTCTCCGTGCCCTCGCGGCACGGTTTGGGAGGAAAAGCATGAATACCCAAGCTGCAAAGCCCCGTATGCCTGACGAGGTCGGTGTACCGGACCCGTTTCCCTATATGCACCCGGTGATGAAGGCCAATTACGGCAACTGGGATTGGCATGAACGCCCGCGCCCCGGTGTGCTGCACCATGTGGCGAAATCCGGCGATGAGATTTGGACGGTGCGCGCTGGCACCCAGCGGCAGATGGACGTGTTCACCATCCGCAAGCTCTGCGACATCGGCGATGAATTTGCCGAAGGCCATGTGCGCTTCACCACCCGCTCGAATATCGAGTTTATGGTCTCAGCCGAGGCCAAGGTGCAGCCGCTCGTTGAAAAACTGCAGGCCGAGGGTTTCCCGGTCGGCGGTACCGGCGCTTCGGTCTCGATGATCAGCCACACCCAGGGCTGGCTACATTGCGATATTCCCGGCACCGATGCTTCGGGCGTGGTGAAAAGCCTGATGGATGTGCTCCATGCCGAGTTCATTCAGGAAAAAATGCCCAACCGGGTGCGCATCACCACCTCTTGCTGTCAGATCAACTGCGGCGGTCAGGGAGATATCGCGGTGAACGTGCAATACACCAAGCCGCCGCGGATCAATCACGATCTGGTGGCCAATGTCTGCGAACGCCCCGCCGTTGTGGCCCGCTGCCCGGTGGCGGCGATCCGGCCCGCGATGGTGAATGGCAAGCCCTCGCTGGAAGTGGATGAGCGTAAATGCGTGGCCTGCGGTGCCTGCTATCCGCCCTGCCCGCCGATGCAGATCAACGGCAAGGAAGAAACCCGGATCGCGATCTGGGTGGGTGGCAAGCATTCGAATGCGCGCTCCAAACCCACCTTTCACAAGCTCGCCGTGGCCAACCTGCCCAACAACCCGCCGCATTGGCCGGAAGTGTCGGAAATCGTGCGCCGGATCGTTCAGACCTATAAAAAAGACGCCAAGCATTGGGAGCGGATGGGCGAGTGGATCGAGCGCATCGGCTGGAACCGTTTCTTTGACAAGACCGGGCTCGCCTTCACCAAGCATCACCTCGATACATGGACGGGTGCCCGCAAAACGATGAACATGTCAGCGCATGTGCATTTCTAAGGCGCTGAACAGAAGGAAAGCGACGTGAAGATCGGAGTTCTGATTTCCGAAGGCCCCTATACCCATCAGGCGGCGGATTCGGCCTATAAATTCGTGACGGCGGCGCTGGCGGCCGGGCACGAGGTGCCGCGGGTATTTTTCTACCATGACGGCGTGAACGTGGCGACACGGCTGAGCGTGCCGCCGCAGGACGAGCGCAATATCCAGCAGAACTGGACAGCGCTCGCCAAAGAACATGACGTCGATCTGGTGGTCTGCATCGCCGCCGCCCAGCGCCGCGGGATGCTCGATGAAAACGAGGCCAAACGGCAGGGCAAGGACGCCAACAATCTGGCCGAGGGTTTCCGCATTTCGGGCCTTGGGCAGTTGATTGAAATGGGTATCCAGACCGACCGTCTGGTGACCTTCGGCGATTGAGGAGGGGCGGCTGATGTCTGATACGAAAAAGTTCCTCTATGTGAACCGCAAGGCGCCTTACGGCACGATCTATGCGCTCGAAAGTCTGGAAGTGGTGCTGATCGGCGCCGCCTTCGAACAGGACGTGGCGCTGGCCTTTCTCGATGACGGGGTGTTCCAGCTCACCAAGGGTCAGAACACCGACGGGATCGGGGTGAAAAACTTCTCGCCCACCTTCCGCGCACTGGGCGACTACGATGTGTCAAAGCTCTATGTCGAACGCGAGAGCCTCGCCGAACGGGGGCTGAGCGAAGATGACCTGATCGAGGTGATCTATGAAGACGAAGATGATGACTGGGCGGAAAAGCCCGCCATCCATGTGATCAGCCGCGCCGAGATTGCCGATGTCATGGCTGATGCCGACGTTGTGCTGAGCTTTTGAGGGGGAAGAGATGTCGACACTTCACACGGTAAACAAATCCCCCTTCGCCACACAGGCGCTGATCAGCTGCCTGAACCACGCCAAACCCGGCGATGCGGTGCTGATGATCGAAGATGGGGTCTATGGCGGGCTTAGCGGCACCGGGCTCAGCGATATCGTGGCCGAATTTGGCAAAGCGGTAACGCTTTATGTGCTGTCGCCTGATCTTGCCGCGCGCGGCATCACGGCCGAACGGCTGAGCGATGGCATCGCCGAAGTCGATTACACAGGCTTTGTGGATCTGGTCGCGACCCATAACCGAAGCCAGGCCTGGCTCTGATAAGTTCAACTGGAGGAAAGCGAAAATGTCATATGCAGTGAACGGTCAAACCGTTGAACATGATGAAGAAGGCTACATCACCAATCTGGCCGACTGGTCGCCGGAACTGGCGGATGTGATCGCCAAGGCCGAAGACATCGAGATGGATGACGAACGCTGGGAAGTGGTGAACTTCCTGCGCGATTACTATGACGAATACCAGATCGCCCCGGCCGTGCGCGTGCTGATCAAGGCCGTGAAAAAGACCATGGGTCCGGAAAAGGGCAACAACAAATACATGTATGAACTGTTCCCCTATGGCCCGGCGAAACAGGCGTGCAAAATCGCCGGTCTGCCAAAGC
>JARRIY010000019.1:0-8812 GCA_037379985.1 Maritimibacter sp. | reverse complement strand
GGAGCCGTCAGGCCAACGCGCTAATGCCCTGTAAAATAACAATATTGGGGCAGTTGACGGGAGGAGTTTGCGTGCTGTCCACGATCTACGCCTTGCTGTTCTATGCGGCCACGATCCTGTTTGTCGTGGGGCTGGTGCTACGGATTCGCAAATATGCCGTCACCCCTGCGCCGCTGAAAATTCCCACCACGCCGGCGCCCACAACGCAAGGTGGCGTGGTGCTGAGGATGCTGCGCGAAGTGCTGTTTTTCGAAAGCCTGTTCAAATCGAACAAGTGGATCTGGCTCTTCGGCTGGACCTTCCACATGGCGCTCTGGCTGATCCTCGCCCGTCATATCCGCTATTTCACCGCCGACACGCCATTCTGGCTCGGCCTGATCCAGCCCATTGGCAAATATGCGGGCTTTGCGATGGTGGCGGGGCTTCTGGGCCTCTGGGCGCGGCGGGTGCTGGTGGATCGTATCCGCTATATTTCCAACCCCTCTGACCATCTGATCCTGGCGCTGTTGATCGCCATCGGCCTCTCGGGGCTGACGATGAAATTCGTCGCCCATACCGATATTCTGGCGGTGAAGGCCTTCATGCGCGGGCTGTTCGTTTTGCAGATCAACCCGCTGCCCACCGATCCGCTCATTCACATTCATCTGGCGCTGGTTGTCCTGCTGATGATCATCTTTCCGATCTCCAAGCTGCTGCACGCGCCGGGCGTGTTCTTCAGCCCGACCCGCAATCAGGTCGATAACCCGCGCGAAAAGCGCCACCTCGCCCCTTGGGCGGCGGAACTGGAGAAGTGAGCCATGGCTGACGGCGAAATTCCGAAACTGGACGATCCGCTTCAGGTGCCTTGCATCAAACCGGGCGCAATGGACGGGCTCCAGCCCTTCCTCGCCAGCCCCGAACACAATGCCAAGCTGGGCTTCCCCGGCGAGCTGCTGCCGGACTGGAAAGAGCGGGCGCTGGCCAAGATGGAAGAGCTGGCCTCGAAAAACCGCGCCTTTCAGGTCTATCTCGACATCTGCGTGAAATGCGGCGCCTGCACCGACAAATGCCATTACTTCCTCGGCACCGCCGATCCGAAAAACATGCCGGTGGCGCGGCAGGATCTGCTGCGCTCGGTCTACCGGCGCTATTTCACCTTTGCGGGCAAGTATTTCCCCTGGCTGGTGGGCGCGCGCGACCTCACCGAAGACGTGTTGAAAGAATGGTATTCCTATTACCATCAATGCTCTGAATGCCGCCGCTGTTCGGTGTTCTGCCCCTATGGCATCGACACCGCCGAAATCACCACTGGAAGAGGATATCGAAGACGATACCGGCGTTTCAGTGCGCCTACCGCTCGATGAAAAGGGCGCCGATATTCTCCTGATCACGCCCTCGGCCGATTTCTTTGCCGAGCCGCATATTGATGGCCTGATTGGCTATGCCAAGGTGTTCCATCAGGCCGGGGTCAGCTGGACGCTCAGCTCCTACGCCTCGGAGGCCGCCAATTTCGGCCTGTTTATCGGCAATTACGAAAACATGCGGCTGGTCAGCCAGCGCATCCGCAAGGCCGCGCTCGATCTGGGCGTGAAGCGGATCATCTTTGGCGAATGCGGCCATGCCTGGCGGGTGGCCTATAGCTACCTCAACACGCTTGCCGGCCCGTGGGATTTTCTCGATCCGAACTATCCGGTGCCGCAGCACATTCTCGAATTCACCTGGGGCGAGATCCAGAAGGGCTATCTGAAATTCGACAAGTCGCAGAATGATCACATGACGCTAACCTATCATGATAGCTGCAACGTCGCGCGCGGCAGCCGGATGGGCGACACGCCGGGCGGGCAATTCGAGATCCCGCGCAACGTGATCAAGGCGGTCTGCAATAATTACGTCGATATGGATCGCGACACCATTCACGAAAGCACTGTCTGTTGTGGCGGTGGTGGCGGGCTTCTGACCGACGATCTGATGGATCTGCGCGTCAAAGGTGCCAGCCCCCGGATGACCGCGCTGCAGCAGGTCAGCGAAAGCGATGGCGTCACCCATATGGCGGCGATCTGCGCCATCTGCAAAACCCAGTTTTCCAAAGTCATGCCGAAATACGGCTACGACATGGATTCAATCGTGTCGGTCCATCAGCTGGTCTCGAACGCGATCATTCTCGACGGACAAGAAACAGACGACGCCGATGCGGCGGAAGCGGAGGAGTAAGGCCATGAACGATATGACCCCGGAAACCAAACCGACCTTCAGGCGCTTTGAAGATGGAGAAAGCCCGGCAGATTGGGACCTGGAAGAAAAGATCTTTCAGGGCGATCACAGCCACAAATGCCCGACCTATATCCACAAGACCCCGCCCTGCCAGGGTTCCTGCCCTTCCGGCCACGATATTCGCGGCTGGCTGGCGATTGCCCGCGGTATGGATAAGCCGACAAGCGAGGATATGCCGTGGCAGGAATACGCCTTTCAGCGCATGGTCGAGGCCAATCCTTTCCCGGCAACGATGGGCCGGGTCTGCCCCGCGCCTTGTGAAGCTGGCTGTAACCGCAACGAAGTTGACGATTACGTCGGGATCAACGGGGTTGAGCAATATGTCGGCGACTGGGCCAATGCGAACGGGGTGAAGATTGCCGGGCCGGAGGTCGAAACCGGTCGTAAAGTGGCGGTGATCGGCGGTGGGCCCGCCGGGTTGTCAGCGGCCTATTTCCTGCGCCGCGACGGGCATAGCGTTTCGATCTTTGAAGCCCATGATCAACTCGGCGGGATGATGCGCTTTGGCATCCCCGGCTATCGCACCCCGCGTACCATGCTAGACAGCGAAATCACCCGCATTCTGGACATGGGTGTAGAGGTACATCTGAACACCCGCGTGGGCACAGATGTGACCCTAATCCAGCTGGATCAGGCCTTTGATGCGGTGTTCTGGGCGATTGGTGCGCAGAAGGGTCGGCCCCTACCAATCCCCGACTGGGACGGGCCTGAAAACTGCATCAACGGCATCGAATTTCTGGACGCGTTCAACAAGGGCGAGCTTCTGACCACAGCCAAACGTGTGGTTGTGGTCGGCGGTGGTGACACCTCGATTGACGTCGCCTCGGTGGCCCGTCGTCTGGGCCATATCTCTGACGAAAATGCATCGGAGCATCCCGATGGCACCGTGATTGATTTCGCCGCCCATGATGCCGCCGGATCGCTCACCCGGTCGGGTATCGAGGCCACGCTGACCTCGCTCTTCCCGATCGAGCAGATGACCGCCGCCGAACGCGAGCGCGAAGACGCGGCGCGCGAGGGGATCGAGATCAAGGGCGGGGTGATGCCGCTGGAAATGGTCCTTGATGAGAATGGCAGGGCGGTGGCGTTGAAACTGTGCCAATGCAAAATGAATGGCATGGTGCCGGAGGCCATCGAAGGCACCGAGTTCACCCTTGAGGCCGACCTATTCATCGCCGCAATCGGCCAGATGGGCGATCTGACTGGCGGGCTGGACGAGCTGGGCAATGAGCGCGGCTTTATCGACGCCACGCCGACCTATCAGGTGAAGGGCCGCGACAAGCATTTCGTCGGCGGCGACATCATCCGCCCGCACCTTTTGACCACCGCTATCGGCCATGGCCGCATCGCCGCCGAGACGATCAGCGATTTCCTTGACGATGGTGATATTCACAAACGCGCCAAGGTCGATGTGCATCACTGGAACCTGATGGAAGAACTGCATCAGCGCGGGCGCGATCCCGAAGACTATCCTCATCAGCAAGTTACTGGCACCTCGTCGGCCAAATGGGCGGTGCATAATTACGAAGACCGCTCTTCCAGCCAGATCATTCCGCATGACGAGCTGTTCAAGGGCCATTTCAACTATGTGCCCCGCGAAGAGCGCGGTCAGGTGCATATCGAAGGCGATGCGGTGCTCGGCAATTTCGAAGAGCGGATCATCGGATTTTCCGAGGAACAGGCTCGAAAAGAGGGCGAACGCTGCATGTCCTGCGGGATGTGCTTCGAATGCGACAACTGCGTGATCTACTGCCCGCAGGACGCGGTGCACCGGGTGGCCAAAGGTGACCGCACCGTCGGGCGCTATGTCGAAACCGACTACACCCGTTGCGTGGGCTGCCATATCTGCGCCGATGTCTGCCCGACCGGCTATATCAAGATGGGTCTCGGGGAGTGATGATGCGGCTCTTACTCGCTTTCCTTGCCGTGATTGCTCTCGCCGGGGGAGCGGCGGGTGGTGGGCTTGGCCCCGCCGTGCCCGCCGCGACCGGTGATCCCCATCCCGAAGGTGCCGACTATTGGCGGCTGCACCATATGGACATGTTGCAGCACGACCGTGATCTGGTGCTACGTGACGGCATGCGCGATGTGCAGGCCAGCATCGGCACCTGCTTCGATTGCCATGCGGTGAATGACGACGCTGGCACACCTGTCACCGCCGAAGATCCACGCCATTTCTGCCGCGTTTGTCACGATTATGCGGCAGTCGAGGTGGATTGCTTCATGTGCCACCGCTCGACCCCGGACGAAGACAAAGCCTATCGGTCGATGGCCCAATCCACGGATCCAAACTCGATCACGGCCTATCTCGCCCGCGTCGCCAAGGAGATGAGCGATGAGTAACCGCGCCGAGATGACCCGCCGCGACATCCTGAAATCGGGCGCGGCCGCCGCAACCCTGACCCTCGCTCCGGGCGTAACCCTGATGGCCTTTGGCGGCAGTGCCGAAGCCGGGGCCGCCGATGCGGGCAAGCGTTGGGGGCTGCTTATCGATGCCTCGAAATGCTCTTCCGACTGCAATGATTGCGTCACCGCCTGCAAGGTTGAGAATGGATGGGGTGGAGAGGCTGAAACAGAGTCTATTTCGGGTGATCAGGCCCCGGACTGGATCCGCACGGTAACCCTGCGCGAGAAAGAGACGGGGCGTGAAACGTCAGCACCAGTGATGTGCCAGCATTGCGAAAACGCCCCCTGTGTGGATGTCTGCCCCACCGGCGCCAGCATGCAACGCGCCGACGGGATCGTGCTGGTTGACAGGCATATCTGCATCGGCTGCCGCTATTGTATGATGGCCTGCCCGATCAAGGCGCGCAGTTTTGTGCACGCACCGCTGCATGATCAGAAAGCGAACGCGCCGCGCGGTCAGGGCACGGTTGAAGCCTGCAACCTCTGCGCCCCGCGCATTGATCGCGGCCGTATCCCGGCCTGCGTGGAAGCCTGCGAAGCCGCCGGGCATTCCGCCATCCTGTTTGGCGATCTCAACGACCCCGACAGCGCGCTTTCGCGTCGTATCAGAGACTATTCCACCACAAAACTTCGTGCCGATCTCAATCTGGATCCCGGCGTGCGCTACCAAAACCTCTGACGGAACCGAGCCATGGCATTGGAACAAACGATCTATCGCGAGCTGAAGGCCACGCCGGGCGTCTGGCGGCTGGCGGCTTTGCTTCTGGCGCTCATCGCAGCGGCGGCGGGTGCCTGGGTCTATATGGAACATCACGGCCATGTGGTAACCGGGATGAACAATCAGATCGTCTGGGGCCTGCCGCATGTCTTCGCGATCTTCCTGATTGTCGCCGCCTCAGGCGCGCTCAACGTCGCCTCGATTGCCAGCGTCTTCGGCCAAAGCGCCTACAAGCCGATGGCGCGGTTTTCCTCGCTTCTGGCAATCACCCTACTGGTGGGTGGGCTCGCCATCGTGGTGCTCGATCTCGGCCGTCCCGACCGGCTGATCGTGGCGATGACGCATTTCAACTTCACCTCGATCTTCACCTGGAACATCCTGCTCTATACCGGCTTCATCGGCGTGGTCGCGGTCTATCTGGCGATGCAGATGGCGCGGCGATTGGGCTATAAATGGGTCAAGGCTGCCGGATTTGTCGCCTTTCTCTGGCGGCTGATCCTCACCACCGGCACCGGCTCGATTTTCGGCTGGCTGGTGGCGCGCAACAGCTATGATGCCGCGATCATGGCGCCGATGTTTATCATCATGAGCTTCGGCTTCGGTCTCGCCTTCCACATCCTTGCGATGCTCACGCTCTTTGCCCTGAATGATCGCCCCTTCGGCGATGCGCTTCTGATCCGGCTTGGGCGGCTGCTGGGGGTTTTCGTCGCCGCCAGTCTCTATTTCACCGTGATTTTCCATCTGACCAACCTCTATGCCGCCGAACATCGCGCCTATGAGATCTGGCTGCTGACCAGCGGCGGGCTCTACACGCTGCTGCTCTGGGGCGTCTATCTGGGCCTTGGCGGGTTGGTGCCGATGGCACTGGTCTTCCTCAACCCGTCGCGCAGCTCCACCCTTCTGGCCTCGGTCCTCGTGGTGCTGGGCGGTTTCGCGCAGGTCTATGTGATCGTCATCGGCGGGCAGGCCTACCCGCTTGATATCTTCCCCGGCTTCGAGGTGCTGAGCGGATTTCATGAAGGCGAAATCAGTGCCTATTCCCCGACAATCTGGGAATTTTTACTGGGTCTGGGCGGTGTCGCTCTGGCGCTCTTCGCCGCAGGGCTGGGGGCCAAGGTGTTGCGGGTCTTGCCGACGAACCTTTCCGATGCCAACGTGGCTGCGAAGAGTTGATTTTGCAGGTACCCGCCATGACCACATCGCATCCGCCGGTTGTTGACGCAGCCCATCCGCATCCGTTTTCGCGTTTTGTGGCGATCCTTGGCCGCGGCAAGACGAAACAGCGCCATCTGACGCTGGAGGAAAGCCGCGAAAGCATGGCGATGATCCTGCGCGGCGAAGCGCTGCCCGAGCAGATCGGCGCCTTTCTCATGCTGCTTCGGCTGAAGGAAGAAGCCCCGGAAGAGATTGCGGGCTTCGTGCTCGGCACCCGCGACACGCTTTCGCTGCCCACCCACATGCCCAAGGTCGATTTCGATTGGTCCTCCTATGCCGGCAAGCGGGTGCAGCTGCCGTGGTATCTGCTTTCCGTCATGGCGCTAGTGGGGGCGGGGTTTCGGGTGTTCATGCATGGCACCGAAGGCCATACGCCGGGGCGCACCTATACCAGCGACGCGCTGAAGGCGCTGGGCATTCCGATGGCAACCAGCCTTGCCGAGGCCGCCGATCAGATTGCCGATCATCATTTCGCCTATGTGCCGCTGGAGGTGCTCAGCCCGGTTCTGCGCGATCTGATCAATCTGCGCCCGGTGCTTGGCCTGCGCTCTCCCGTGCACAGCTTCACCCGGATGCTGAACCCGTTCGGCGCCACCACTGTGCTGCAGGGGATCTTTCATCGCGGCTTCATGGACATCCATTCCGGCGCGGCGCAGTTGCTGGACATGGAAAACATGGCGGTGTTTCGCGGCGATGGCGGCGAGATCGAGCGGCGCCCCAACAAGCCCTGTCAGGTCTGGACAACCCATGGCGCCGAGGTGCTTGATGTGGAAACCTGGCCCGCCACGCTGGACGAGGGCCATGCCCCGCATGACGAAGAGATGGATCTTGCACGGCTGATGAAAGTCTGGCGTGGCGAAGACAGCGACGTTTATGCCATTGAAGCGATCTGCGGCACCATGGCGATTGCCCTGAAAACCGCCGGGCGCGCGGGGAATATGGACGATGCCGAAGCGCTGGCTCGGCAGATCTGGAAGAACCGCGACGCGTCAAAACTGCCGGTTCACGGCTAGGATGCAGCTGCCGCGCTTCATGATCGCCGCTGCGCACAAGTCTTCGGGCAAGACGATTGTCTCAACCGGGCTGGCAGCGGCGCTCACGGCGCGGGGACAGAAGGTGGCCACCTTCAAGAAGGGCCCGGATTATATCGACCCGATGTGGCTGGGCGCAGCCACCGGTTCGCCCTGCTATAATCTCGACTTCAATACGCAGGATTCTAGTGAAATAGAGCCTTTTTTCACCGCACACGCCGCCGGTTCCGACGTGACTCTGATCGAGGCCAATAAGGGGCTTTATGACGGCGTGTCGATGGATGGCAACGATTCCAACGCCGCCCTCGCCCGGCATCTGGGCCTTCCGGTGGTTCTGGTGATCGACACCAACGGCATGACGCGCGGGATCGCGCCGCTGCTGCGTGGCTATATGGATTTTGATCCCGAGGTGAAGATCGCCGGGGTGATCCTCAACAAGGTCGGCGGCCCCCGCCACGAGGCCAAGCTGCGCGAGGCGGTGGCGACCTATACCGACCTGCCGGTGATCGGCGCGGTGCCGCGCAATCGGGAGCTGGAAATCGGTGAGCGGCATCTGGGCCTGACCACGCCCGCCGAAACCGGCGAGTTGAGCGAAAAGATTGCCCGGCTGGGCGAGATCGTCGGCGAAGCGGTCGATCTGGACCTGCTGCTGGATCTTGCCCGTCAGGTCACCGACCTACCCGATCCGCCTGCGCCAAAGCCGCCACCCGAGCCGGACGTTACCATCGCCTATGCCCGCGACCGGGCCTTTGGCTTTTATTACCCCGACGATCTGGAAGCCTTCGCTGCGGCAGGCGCCAAACTCGTGCCGTTCGACACGATATCAGACCCTAACTTGCCTGAATGCGATGGTTTGCTCATTGGTGGCGGCTTTCCCGAGATGTTTGTCGAGGCGCTGTCGGCCAATGCCCCTTTGCGTGCCGACCTCAAGGCCAAGATCGAGGCCGGGCTGCCCGCCTATGCCGAATGCGGTGGGCTGATGTATCTGTGCCGATCCATCGCAAATGCTGACGTGACGGGCGAGATGGTTGGGGTGATCCCCGCCGAGGCGGTGATGCACCGCCGCCCACAGGGGCGCGGCTATACCAGCTTCCGAAATTCCGCCGATCACCTCTGGCCGCGATGTCCGGAAGAACGCGCGGCGCATGAATTTCACTATGCCAGTCTCGAAAATTTGCCCGAGGGTCTGCAT
>JARRIY010000018.1:23826-24616 GCA_037379985.1 Maritimibacter sp. | reverse complement strand
CTACCTGCGGTCCGGCCCGATCCCGGCCAACTGGCCGTTGGATATCGACTGGCTGACCCTGATCGAAGACCGCTTTTGCTGGAAATCCGATGGGATGCATTTCCACAATAGTTTTCCTGGGTCTCTCTCTGTCCGTGAGGCCTATCTTGATGCGCGTCGGGAGGCCGGTCTGGATACAGCACCGACCCCGCCCCCACCGGCCAAAAGCCATTCGATCCGTCCGCTGCTGCGCGCCCTGATATCGCCGATCACATTGGGTGTGGCGATCCTGCTGCTCACGCAGCTGATCTTTTACGAAGCCAGCCGATCGGCTCCTCGGATCTATCTTGATATTGTTGCCTTTCTGGCGGTCATCATCTGGCTCGGCAGCAATAATGATTGGAAATTCTATCGCATCCCATACCACCATTTGCGCAGATTTGGTCGCTTTGGTGTCTGGTTGAGCTACCGATCGGTGCTGCACTCGGCCTTGAACGCTCTGCTGACGATTGGGGTTCTAGTCTTCCTGTGGCTTGGCCTTCTGCCTAATCTGAAAGCCGGTTGGATTTCTGAAGAGAAAGTCTCACACATCTGGCACTATGCCCTGAACGACAGCCCCAGAGTCTCCTACCAAGCGCAAGACAACACACCGGACATCATGCCCAGCTACAAGGGGGTTGCCTATGTTGCAAACAGGCTTTCATCGGGGCGCATCAGCGCCAACGAAGCCCTGAACACGCTGCTGCTGCCTTATCCGCTTATCGTCGCGACGACCCGGCCCGACAGTGCCCCATCGGCTCTGGGCTTTACG
>JARRIY010000018.1:0-23774 GCA_037379985.1 Maritimibacter sp. | reverse complement strand
CTTTACGCCGGTTCTGGGCAGTCATCCGGCGCGCATTCGCTGTCAGCACAGCTTGAGCTGCCGTCTTGATCTACACGCGGGACTTGATTTCAACGTGGAAACTCTTCTGCTGGAACACAATTACCGAGACACGTTTGCGTTTAAAGCACCGTTGATTTCGATGTCATGGCCCGTCGAAGCGGACGGGACGAAGCCACGCATAATGACAATCCCGGAAAATCTTGGCGCGCGTCTGGATTTCGCCACGGCGAAGAAATACCTCACCACGCTGTATTCGAGCAGGTCTCACTCCGTACACGCCCTGACATTTGGAACACTGCAACTCGATTGGCCCGAAGCCGCACCAAGTCCCATTTTGTCACTGAAACGGGTTCTGTCTCCATCGGGCGGAACGCCCTCCTCTGACTGCGGTGAAAGTGAATTGTTTTCCGATTCGAAGGAGCTGCTTTCCGTCAACCCGAAAGCCCCCGAGCTGTTGGCAGAGCTCTGCTCAGTTCCCCCCGAGGTGCTGCAAGTCACATGGCTGCCCGGACAGGCAACCGATGGCGAGGAGCAGGTAGGCCCATTTAGCTGGAAGCTCAACAGTCCGCTGGAACGCGTCATGTTTTCGCTGACCCCCGGTCAGATTCGGCCAGCCGACAGCAATGATCCGGAGTTGCAGCGCCTCGCGCTTCAAATCTCTGACCGGATCATAGAGGATTATCTGACGATCTTCTGGGACACCCCTTTGCCGCCGGAGCTAAAGGCCTATCTGGAGGCACATCCTGAGATTCATCGCCCGAGCAAAGAGCCTTTGGAAAGCGCCCTGCTGGCCGCAGCCGAGCGACAGCCGCACCTGACCCATATCTACCGTTTTCGCGAAACGCTGGGCCCCGCAGTCCTGCAAGACATGTTCGCCTATCTCGACGATAGCGGGATTTTGATAAGATAGCGGGCACCGATTGAGGATCCCGGGCTTACCCTCCCGGCCTCTGCCCGTCCGGTTTTGGCCGTCCAGGCTGTGCCTGAAAGTCTGCGAGGAGATGTCAGGTGCCCCTCTCTTGTCACGCGCGGATAAATGCTTCAAGATTGCTACGCCCGCTCAGAACGCCCCATACATCATTGAAAAACAGGTATTTTTACAGTGTCCGTCCAGTCCATCATCGGGGCCACGCTCAGCCGGGCGGCGGCGCGGGTGCGGGCGGTTCGGTCTGTGCGGGTCTGGGGCATAGCCATGGGCCGGTTCCAACAGCTCGGTTTCAAGGCCGCCTGCCCTAACACGTTCCGGTCCGCAGGTGAAGTCGGCTCGCAGGTGTCTGCCCTCGCATCTGGCTGGGGGTCAGGCTGGCGCCGCTCAACATCTCAATCTCGCCCCCTCCGGCGAGCGGGCGGTCAGAAATCCGGTAGACGACCATAGGCATCAAGCGAGCCCAGCTTTCTCAAAGCTGCTGATCCGATGATGTGGTGACCAAGGCGGTAGAGGCGTTCACTGCCATACAAAAAGCATACGAAAGGCAGACAGAAAGCAGACAGGCTGTCAGCCAGCTTTCAGCAGCAAAACAAACCGCGCGATCCGTTACACAGACGCGCCAGAGCCTCCAATACTCAAGCCCGGTTATGGCGACGAATAGGCCCCCAAAAACAAAAAACGCCCCCGTTTCCGGGAGCGCACTCGTCACGATACTAACCTTGCCTTGACGCTCAGCGGGTGCGCAGCGACTGGCCGTTATGGAATAGCTGCACCTTGTTGGCATCGGCGGTCAGCTTCACCGTCTGGCCGCGCAGATCGGCATGGATGCCGGGCAGCTTGGCGATCAGCGGGTCTTCCCCGTCGTTGGTTTTGAAGTAAAGCAGTGTCACCTCACCCAGCGCTTCGATGTAATCCACTGTGCCTTCAAAGAAGACATGCTCGCCCGCTTCCGCGATGCGGAAATCTTCGGGCCGCACGCCGACATTCACGTCCCAGCCTTCTTCCCCGGCGCCGGTGGTGACATCCGCCACCGCATCATGCCCATGGGCCAGATCAATCCGGGTTTCCGTGCCGGTCCCGATGATCTTGCCGGGAAGCAGGTTCATTGCCGGAGAGCCGATGAACTGCGCGACGAATTCATTTTCGGGGCGTTCATACAGATCCAGCGGGCTGCCCATCTGGGCGATGCCCTTATCGGCCAACACCACGATCTTGTCGGCCAAGGTCATCGCCTCGACCTGATCGTGGGTCACATAGATCATCGTGCTTTCCGGCATCGCCTCTTTCAGCTCGGCGATCTGGATGCGGGTTGCCACACGCAGGGCCGCGTCGAGGTTGGAGAGCGGTTCGTCAAACAGATAGACTTTCGGGTCGCGCACAATCGCCCGGCCGATGGCCACACGTTGCCGCTGCCCGCCCGAAAGCGCTTTCGGCAAACGATCGAGGAAGGGTTCAAGCTGCAGGATACCCGCCGCCTTGCGCACCGCTGCGTCGATCTCTTCCTTGGTTTTCTTCGCAATTTTCAGCGCGAAAGCCATGTTGTCGTAGACCGTCATATGCGGATAGAGCGCGTAGGACTGGAACACCATGGCGATGCCGCGCTGGCTGGGCGGCACATCGTTCATGACAACGCCATCGATCTCCAGCGATCCGGCGCTGATTTTTTCCAGCCCGGCCACCATGCGCAACAGGGTTGACTTGCCGCAGCCCGACGGGCCGACAAAGACGATCAGCTCGCCCGTTTCGATATCCATATTGATATCTTTCAGCACCTCAACCTTGCCGCCATAGGTCTTGCCGACATTCGTCAGTTTCAGGTCAGCCATTTGTCCCTCCCCTTCACGCGCTTTGAGTGTTGCGACGCATGATGCACGGCTGCCAATGCGCCAAATGCAGCTTGCCGTCTTCGCCCGGATGGGCACTGTTTAGTTCCGCCCCGACCGGCATCCAGTCGCCCTTCGGCGGCAGGATCATCACGGGATCATCGCCCATATTGAGGGCGAAGAATAGCTCTTCGTCATCATGCCGCCGGATGAAGCTCAAGACATCACCATCGGCGCGCATATCCACCATGGCGCCTTTTTGAAGCGCCGTATGGGCATGACGAAATGCGATGGCGCGCCGGTAATGATGGATCAGCGAAGCCGGGTCGGCCTCTTCTGCCTCAACCGAGCGGCTCAAATGCTCGCCCGGAACCGGCAACCAGGTGCGCGGCGCCGAGCTGAACCCGGCAGCGGCGTTGGACCGCTCCCAGACCATCGGCGTGCGGCAGCCATCGCGGCCCTTGAATTCGGGCCAGAACTGAATGCCATAGGGATCTTGCAAATCGTCAAAGGCAAGCTCAGCCTCAGGCAGGCCCAGCTCTTCGCCCTGATAGATGCAGGCAGACCCGCGCAGGCACATGAGCAGCGTGGTAAAGCCCCGTGCGGCGGCAGGCGTCAGATCCCAACGGGTGATATGGCGCACCACATCATGGTTGGAAAAGGCCCAGGTTGCCCAGCCATCGGCAGCGACGTCGTCGAAATGCGCCATCACTTCAGCCACGCGGGCCGCCGTGGGGCGTTCGCCCGACAGCATCTCGAACGCATAACACATCTGCATCCGGTCAGTGCCTTTGGTGTATTCCCCAAGGATCTCCAGCCCGTATTGCGCATCGCCCACCTCGCCCACGGCGGCGGCGTTGAACGGCACCATTACGGCGCGGAGTTTCTTCAGGAATTCAATGTTTTCCGGCTGGTTCTTATCATGTTGGTGATCCTGCCAGTTATAGGGGTTCACCGCAGGCGCGATGCTGGAATTGCGCGCCTCTGCCGGCAGCGCCGGGTTGTCGCGCAGCTCGGCATCGCAGAAATAGAAATTGATGGTGTCGAGGCGGAACCCGTCAACCCCACGGTTGAGCCAGAACCCGGCCACATCCAGCAGCGCGCTCTGCACCGCCGGATTGTGGAAGTTCAGATCGGGCTGCGAGGCGAGGAAGTTATGCATATAGTATTGCATCCTTCCGCCATCCCATTCCCAGGCCGAGCCGCCAAAGATCGACAGCCAGTTATTGGGCGGCGTGCCATCGGGCTTGGCATCGGCCCAGACATACCAATCAGACTTGTCGCCATCGCGCGCCGCGCGGCTTTCCTTGAACCACGGATGCTGGTCGGAGGTATGCGACAGAACGAGGTCGATCATCACCTTCAGCCCCAGCGCATGGGCGGTTTCGATCACCCCGTCGAAATCAGCCAGCGAGCCGAACATCGGATCGACATCGCAATAATCCGACACGTCATAGCCGAAATCCTTCATCGGCGAGGTGAAGAACGGGCTGATCCAGATCGCATCGACACCGAGCGAGGCGATATAGGGCAGCCGCCGCACGATGCCGAGCAGATCGCCTACCCCATCGCCGTTGCTGTCCTGATAGGAGCGCGGATAGATCTGATAGATCACTGCCCCGCGCCACCAATCCGGATCTTTGGCAAGGTAGGTCATCTTAGGGGTCTCTTCTTGTTTACTCATATAGGGTTAGCCTTATTTCACCGAGCCAGCCAGCAAGCCGCGCACCAGATAGCGTTGCATCGCGAAGAACACGCCAAGCGGCACAGCAATCGAGACAAAGGCAGCGGTGGCAAGGATTTCCCAATTGCCGCCCCGGGTGCCCAGAAGCTCGACAATCTGGTTGGTCATAACTGTGGTTTCGCCTGTCGCGTCGATCAGGAAGACTTTGGCCACCAGCAGGTCGTTCCAGGTCCAGAGGAACTGGAAGATCGCAAAGCTGGCCAGGGCCGGGAAGGACAGCGGCAGGATGATCTTGGTGAAAATCTGAAAATCCGTGGCGCCATCGACCTTGGCATTCTCGATGATGTCACGCGGCAGGCCGACCATGTAGTTGCGCAAGAGATAGATCGCCAGAGGCAAGCCAAAGCCGGTATGCGCCAGCCAGACGCCCAGATAGCCCTTGCCGATGCCGATGCTGAGATGCAGCTTCAGCAGCGGGATCAGCGCCAGTTGCAGCGGCACCACCAAGAGGCCGACGATAACGGCAATCAGCAGCGCCCGACCGGGGAAATCCATCCAGGCCAGTGCATAGGCCGCGAAAGCCGCAAACAGGATCGGGATAATCGTCGCCGGGATCGTGACGGTCAGTGTGTTGAAAAACGCCTTGGCCATGGAATCTGTGGTCGAGCCCGAAAACAGCACATGCTCGTAGTTGGCGAAGGTGAATTTGGGCGGCGCTTTCGCGGTGGCAAACACCCGTTGCCCGCGCCCGGCCATCTGTTCGTCATTGCCCGACCAGACATAATCGCCATTGGCTTGCACGGTCATGCTTTCGCCCTCGCCCAGATCGGCGGTATCGCCGGGCTTATAGGCGTCGATATTACGCGACGAGGTGCCCCAGACGCTGATCACAGCCTCGCTGCCCTCTTCGAACAGATTGCCAGAGACCACATAGAGCCCACCGTCTTGGACCCGGAAGTCATCGGGATCGGCGGCCCGCAGAACCAGGTTCTGGGTCGAGGGGAACAGCGATTTCCACCAGCCCGAGCTCGCGATCTGATCCGCCGTGCGGAACGAACTGACCAAAAGCCCGACCGTGGGAAACAGCCAGAGCGCCACGATGAAGATGACCGAGAGGTTCACAGCCCATGTCAGGCTTGATTTTTTACCAGCGATATTTTCCATGATCCCCTCCCCTCAGCGCATTTCTTTGCGCGCGTTGCGCACGTTCCAGATGAGGATCGGCAGAACCAGCAACATGATCATCATGGCCGAGGCCGAGCCGACACCCCAATTGCTGGCGCGGAACAGCTTCTCATACATGTAGTTGGCCAGAACCTGCGTCTGCCATTGCCCGTTTGTCATCGCGAACACGATGTCGAAGATCTTCAGCACAACCAGCGTGATCGTCGTCCAGACCACCACGATGGTCCCGGAGATTTGCGGCACCTTGATTTTGAAAAACACCTGGAACGGGCCTGCACCGTCGACGATAGCCGCTTCGATGGTTTCTTCCGGAATGCCCCGCAGGGCGGCCGACAGGATCACCATGGCAAAGCCGGTTTGAATCCAGATCAGCACGATCATCAGGAAGAAGTTGTTCCAGAACGGAATGGTCAGGAAGGTCAGCGGATCGCCCCCAAGCCCAACGATGATCGCATTCAGGATGCCAATCTGATCCTGCTCGATCGGGCGGGTATCATAGACCAGTTTCCAGATCACCGAGGCGCCAACAAAGCTGATCGCCATGGGCATGAAGATGATCGACTTGGCGATATTGCCCCATTTCAGCCGGTCGGTGAGCTGCGCCACGATCAGGCCAAGCACGGTTGAGGCGGCAGGCACGACCAGAAGCCACAGGAAGTTGTTACGCAGCGCTTCCCAGAATTTCGGTTCGTTCAGCATCTGCTGATAGTTGGCCAGCCCCACGAATTTATAGGAAAAGGCACCGCCGCCGCCGGGGATCGGCACGCGGGTGGTCAGGCTGAGGCGCAGGGTCTCGACCACAGGATAGGCAAGGTAGAGCCCGAGTGCGAACAGCGCCGGGGCCAGAAACAGCCAAGGGCGGATCATGTTCGCGCGGTTGATGTTCTGGCCGATCCCGGACAGATCGCCCGAAAGCAGCAGCCGCGTTGCAACTGCGGCCAGCGCCGCAACGATCAGCACGTAGACGCCACCAACGGATGCAGCCAGCGCACCGATCCGCAGGAACCCGTCGCCAAAGCTGGCAAGGATCTCGCTCCAGCTGCGCGCCACCAGGATTGGCAGGATGAAGACGCCAAGCGCCACGATGGCGAGGACAAGAAGGAAGGAATAAAGCGGCACGACAAGGCGACGCTTGCGAAGCTCTTCTTCTTCGGTCCGGCGGGCCGGAAAGACCACCTTATCGAGATAGATGTTCGAGAAGTAGAAGTAGCCGATGGCTGCGCTCACCCCGATCAGGATGACCAGGAGCCCTTGAAATGCAGCTTGCATGTTTCCCCCCTGAAATTCGTACATTCTTGCGCCATGATGGCTCAGGAGAATGGTCCCGTGTCAAGTGTGGCCCCAAGAAAGCCTCGGGACCACACGTTTTTTTCAAGACAGGCTGTCTTTACTTGATCGCATCCCAGCTGGCCTGAATCTCGTCGGCCACGGCTTGAGCCGATTTGCCGCCAGCATAATCAACCATGCCGGTCCAGAACGAGCCCGCACCCACGGCGCCCGGCATCAGGTCGGAACCGTCAAACCGGAAGGTCGTCGCGTTAAGCAGGATGTCGTTCATTTTTTTCAGGGTCGGATCGCCGAACGCATCGGTGTTCACGCCTTTGAACGGGGTCAGGAAGCCTTTGCGGGCCATCCAGATCTCGTGGGCTTCCGGCGTTTGCAGGAAGGCGATCAGCTGATGAGCTTCCGGGCTGTCATTGGTGATCGCCCAGGTCGTGCCCGCACCCAGAACCGGAGTGCCGAGGTCTTTGTCGGCATAGGCCGGGAAGTAGAAGAAGTCGACATCTTCACCAACCGAGGTGCCTTCCGGGAAGAAGGCCGGAATGAACGACGCCATACGGTGCATGTAGCACTGAGCCGGCGACGAGAAGAGGCCCTTCGGCGAGTCACGGAAGTCGGTGGTCGCCACCGCGCCGGCACCGCCAGCAACGAACGCATCATTGCGTGCAAACCAGCCGAATTCGTCGATCGCAGCAACCACTTTCGGGTCGTTGAACGGCATGTCGTTCGACACCCATTCATCGTAGACTTCGGGGGTCTGCGTGCGCAGCATCATGTCTTCGACCCAGTCGGTGGCCGGCCAACCGGTCGCCGCACCGGAGCCGAGGCCGATGCACCACGGGGTGCCGCCATCGTCAACGATCTGCTGGGTGAGAGCTTTCAGCTCTTCCATGGTTTGCGGAATTTCATAGCCCGCATCTTCGAAGTTTTCCGGAACGTACCAGACCAGCGATTTCACGTCGTTCTTGAACGGGAAGCCGTAGAAAGAGTCGTTGCCATCGGGGCCAGCATAGGTGCCAAGAGCCACCCAGGACGGGCCAGCGGCGTAGTTCTCGGAAACCCAGTCAGCGACATCAGACCCAAGCGGGGTCAGGAAGCCGCGACCAGCCATGTCTTTGGCAAGACCGGGCTGCGGGAAGGCCGACACGTTGGCAGCCGAACCGGCTTCCAGGTCAACGAGGATCTGCTGTTCAAAGCCGTCGGAGCCGGTGTAACGCACGTCGATACCGGATTCTTCGGCGAACTTGTTCAGAACCGCTTCAACGTTTTCCTGGTCCGGGCCAAGCCACGGGCCGAAAACGGTAAGTTGCTCGGCCATTGCCGCGCCCGAAGTGAGCGCCATCGCGGCAACACCACACAAAAGTACTTGTTTCATCTGATCTAAATCCTCCCAGATTTGTGCGCGATAGCGCGCCTGAAACACACCGTGCACTCGAAAGTGTATTCGACTCACTTTCAAAGCGCTTTGGATACCGCACCGTCGCTTATGCTCTCTGCGCTGTCAACGCATTATCAATAATTTGCACAATGATAACGCAACCATTCGTATTTGCGCCTTTTCTTTGACCTGGATCAAGAAGATGGCTACGTTCTGAACTCATCCAAAGCGTTTTGAATAGACCAGCGAACATGAACCTCAAGGAACTGGCAGAACTTCTGAACCTGTCGCAAACCACGGTAAGCCGTGCCCTGAACGGATACCCGGAAGTCTCTGATGCCACACGCAAACGCGTGTTGGCGGCTGCCGAGGCCCATGGCTATCGCCCGAATATGCGCGCCCGCTCTTTGGCCACCGGCCGGGCCATGGCAATCGGCCATGTGATTCCGGTCTCATCGACTCATGAAATGCTGAACCCGGTCTTCACCGATTTTCTGGCCGGTGCCAGCGAGGTCTATTCCCGGCGCGGCTATGACATGCTGATTTCCACCGTCGCGGATGAAGATCAGGAAGCCGCGTATCGTGAGCTGAAGACCAAAGGCTCGGTTGACGGGTTGATCGTGCATGCCCCGCGACTGGGCGACAAACGTGTGCATTTGCTGAATGAAATCGGCCTGCCCTTCGTGGTGCATGGCCGCGCTTCGGATGCCATAGAGCCCTATTGCTGGGTGGATATGAACAATACCCATGCCTTCCGCCGCGCCACCGATCTGCTGCTCGACCTCGGCCATCGCCGCATCGCCCTGATCAACGGCATGGAAGATATGGACTTCACCATCCGCCGCCGCGCCGGATTTGAAGAAGCCTATGCCGCGCGGGGGCTTAGCCCTGATCCTGCGCTGATCTTTACCGATGAAATGACCGAAGGCTTCGGCCATGATACGGCCCGGACCTGCCTCGCGCTGTCTGATCCGCCCTCGGCCTTTCTGGTCTCGTCAATTATTCCCAGTATTGGCGTGCGCCGGGCGATAGAAGAGCTTGGCCTCAGGATGGGGCGTGATATATCCGTCATCACCCATGACGACGATCTCAGCTATCTTCGGAATCGCGCGGATGTGCCGGTCTTCACCGCCACGCGCTCTTCTGTCCGCGAAGCCGGGCGGCGTTCGGCAGAAATGCTGCTGCGTCTCGTCGAAACACCAGGTTCCGGCCCGTGTCAGGAATTGCTGGAAGCCGATCTGATTCTGGGCCAGTCCACCGGCCCCCTAACCAAAAGCGACTAATATGACCCTCAGCTTCACCCGCAAAGACCTGCCCGAAGGGTTTCTCTTCGGCACTGCCACCGCCGCCTATCAGATCGAAGGCTCCAGTTTCGGCAATGCGGGGCCAAGCCATTGGGACACCTTCGCCGCCACCCCCGGCAATGTCGAAAATGGGGAAGACGGGTCCATCGCCTGCGACAGCTACCATCGCTATGGCGAAGATCTCGACCTGCTGCGCGACGGTAATTTCGATGCTTATCGTTTCTCGACAAGCTGGTCGCGTGTGATGCCCGAGGGGCGTGGCAAGCCCAACCCCGAGGGGCTGGATTACTACGACCGCTTGGTTGACGGGATGCTGGAACGCGGGCTGAAACCCTTCGCCACCCTCTACCACTGGGAAATGCCCGCCGCCCTGTCGGATCTCGGCGGCTGGACCAATCCCGATGTAGCGAAATGGTTTGCCGATTTTGCCGAGGTGATCACAGACCGGATCGGTGATCGGCTCTGGGCGACGGCGACGATCAACGAGCCCTGGTGCGTGGCTTGGCTGAGCCATTTCCTGGGCATCCATGCGCCGGGTCTGCGCGATATCCGCGCCGCTGCCCGTGCCATGCATAATGTGCTGCTGGCTCATGGCAGCGCCATGCAGGTCATGCGCGCCAAGGGTATGAAAAATCTCGGTATTGCTCCGAATTTCGAGGCCATTCAACCTGCCGATGACAGCGCAGAAGCCAAAGCCGCAGCGGCCCGGGAAGAAGCGCTGTTCAATCGCTGGTTCATCGAAGCGATCTTTAAGGGCCAATATCCCGAAGAGGCGCTGGAAGGGCTCGCCCCGCATCTGCCGAAAGGCTGGCAGGACGATATGGCGCTGATCTCGCAGCCCATCGACTGGTTGGGGGTGAATTACTACACCCGCAACATCGTCGCCCCTGACAATACCCCGTGGCCCGCGCTGAAATCTGTCGAAGGGCCGCTGCATCCGAAAACCGAAATGGGCTGGGAAATCTTCCCCGAGGGGCTCGAGCAGATCCTGACCTGGATTGCCCGCGAATATTCCGGCGATCTGCCGATTTTCGTGACCGAAAACGGCATGGCCGCCCCGGACCGGACCGTTGTGGACCGCCGTGTCGTCGATAAGGATCGGATTGAGTTTTTCGACCTGCACATCGCCGCCCTTCGGCGTGCCATTGCCGCCGGTGCGCCGGTGCAAGGCTATTTCGCCTGGTCGCTGCTCGACAATTTCGAATGGGCGCTTGGCTATGACAAACGCTTCGGCATCGTTCAGGTTGATTTTGAAACCCTTGAACGTCACCCGAAGGCCTCGTATCACGCATTGAAAACCGCCCTTTCCCGGAGTTGATCATGGCCCAGGTTCCTGCCAATACCTTTTCCCTTCTGGCCGATATTGGCGGAACCAACACGCGGGTCGCTCTGGCGCGCGGCACCGAGCTGATGCCGGACACGATCCGGCGCTACAAAAACGCGCAATATCCGGGGCTCGAAACCGTACTCTCGGCCTATCTGCATGCGGAAGGCCAGCCGGATTGCGTCGGGGCCTGTGTGGCCGCTGCCGGGCCGGTGCGCGATGGTGTGGCGACGCTGACCAATCTAGACTGGACCATCACCCGCGAAAGCGTCGGGCGGGCAGCCAATGCCGAAACCGTTGCGGTGCTGAACGATCTGCAGGCACAGGGCCATGCGCTCGGCCATCTGGCGGATGACGCCCTGACCGCTGTGGTTGAAAGCAACGCGCCTGCCAATGACGGCACCAAACTGGTGATCGGCGTCGGCACCGGCTTCAACTGCGCACCGGTCTATGAAACCCCGGGCGGGCGTTTCGTGCCCCCGGCCGAGGCCGGTCATGCCAATCTTCCGATTCGCACCTCCGACGAGCTTGAACTGTGCCATGACCTTGAAACTGTTCATGGTTTCCCGTCTGTGGAAGAGGTTCTGTCAGGCCGTGGGCTGGAAAATCTCTATGCCTGGCACGCCCGCCGGGCCGGGACCCCGACGGAATTGTCCACCGCACAGGTCATCGAAGCCGCCGAGTCTGGCGATGCGCTGGCGCTGGAGACTCTGAAGCTCTTTGTCCGGATTTTCGGCACCGTCACCGGCAACCTGTCGTTGATTCACCTGCCCTTTGGCGGGGTATTCCTGATCGGCGGCATGGCCCGCGCGGTGATCCCCTGGATGGCCCGGTTCGACTATGCCGATGCAATGCGCGACAAGGGCCGTTTCGCCGGATTTATGCGGAATTTCCCGGTTCACGTGGTCGATGATGACTATGCCGCGCTCACCGGCTGCGCTCACCATCTGGCGCATTTGCTACCGAGCTGACTGGTAAATCCGGTTTAGTTTAGAAAAATCCCTGCCTCTGTAAGCCAATCTTAACTCCCTTTGCCTTATTCCGGACACTACCGGACCTAAGAAAGGGACAGGTCGTGCAACAGATTCTAGTTATCGGTACAGAGGCAACCAAATGAGTTCAGTCAGGCTACAACTGGAAGCGCGGCTCGATTTGCGTGCTGCGGAACCGCTCGCCCAAGTTCTCGTGGAACATCGCGGGAATGATCTCATCCTCGACGCCAGAGAGGTTACCCAGATCGGCGCGCTTGCCGTTCAGGTAATTCGATCGGCTGCCAAGAGCTGGGCGGAAGATAACGTCAAGCTCAGCATGGAAAACGCGTCGACCGATCTTTCCGATCAGCTCTACCTTCTCGGGTTCAAACCGGAAACCATTACACAATGGGAGGCAGCGTAGCATGCAGGTACTCGCTGTTGATGACAGCCGCACAATGCGCGACATGGTTCGCATCGCATTGACGGGTGCCGGGATTGATGCCCATCTCGCCGAAGATGGGGTTCACGGTCTCGAAGTATTGGAAGAGATCGAAACGCCCGACGCAATCATTACAGATATCAATATGCCGCGGCTTGATGGCTTTGGCTTCATTGATGCGGTTCGTTCGATGGAAGATTATCGTGCGATCCCCATTCTTGTTCTTACAACAGAAAGCGCGGCCGAGCTAAAAACCCGGGCTCGCGAAGCAGGTGCAACCGGCTGGATCGTTAAACCGTTTGATCCGGCAAAGCTGGTTAAAGCCCTCCGGATGGTAGCGGGGTAGTCTCATGTCCGATCCTATGGCGGAAATCAGAGCATCATTCTTTATCGAATGTGAAGAATTGCTCGAATCCTTGCAGGACGGCCTGCAGGCAATGTTTGACGGCGACCAGGACCCGGAAACGGTCAATGTGGTGTTTCGTGCCGTCCATTCGATCAAGGGTGGTGCCGGGGCTTTTGGCCTTGATACGCTCGTCGCCTTTGCCCACCGGTTCGAAACCGCGATGGACGAGGTTCGCGGCGGCCGGCTGGAACCCGATGCCGATAACCTGAAGCTGTTCTTCCACGGCGCCGATATTCTGACCGATCTGGTTCGCGAAAGCCGTGATGGGCAAGAGCATAACGAAGAAGTCTATGGCCCTGTTCTGACCGAGCTCGACAGCCTTGTCGGGGCGACCGGTGAAGAAGAGCCGGAAGAAGAAATCGATTTTCAGCCTGCTACGATTGCTCTCGATCTCGGGCTTCCCGGGGATGATGCCCTGGCTGGCGACGCGCTGCTGGGCGACCTGCCCGATCTTGGCGCGCTGACCGGTGAAGCCCCTGCGGCCGCCGCCGCGGCTCCCGCAGAGCCGGAAGGCGACCCGACCTATACGATTCATTTCCGCCCGGAAGCCGCGCTTTATGCCAGCGGCAACGAACCGCTGTTTTTGATCCGCGCGCTGCGCGATCTTGGCCCGCTGACCACGAAATGCCGTGACAATGATGTGCCCGGGATTTCAGATCTGAAACCGGAAGGCGCCTATATCAGCTGGGAAATGACCCTCACCACCGGTGAAGGCGAACCGGCGATCCGTGAAGCCTTCGATTTCGTGGAAGGTATCTGCGATCTGGAAATTTCGGTGGAAGGCGGCGCACCTGCGCCTGCTCAGCCCGCCGCCGCTGCAGCCCCGCTGCCCGGTCTCGACAGTCTTCCGTCGATGGAAGAGCTTGGAAATCTGCATGACGGAGGCGATGACCAGCCCCCTATGAATGAGGCGACGCCAGCCGATAACTCGGCGCCTGTGGCGGCGCCTCAGGCCCCTGCCCCCGAAGCCGCCGCACCGACACCGGCTCCGGCTCCGGAAGCGCCCAAACCGGCTCCTGCTCCGGCAGAGATCGTCAAATCGGCCCCGGCAACCGCAGAAAAGGCTCCGGCAAAAAATGTCACCGCCGCACCGCGCGCCACTGTGCGTGTCGATCTTGACCGGATTGACCGCCTGGTGAACCTGGTCGGCGAGATCGTGATCAACCAGGCGATGCTGTCGCAAAGCGTGGAAGCGGCTGGTCTGCCGCCCAATTCCTCGGTGCGCGCCGGGCTGGAAGAATTCCTTCAGCTCACCCGCGACATTCAGGAAAGCGTGATGATGATCCGCGCCCAACCGGTCAAATCGCTGTTCCAGCGTATGGCCCGGATTGTGCGGGAAAGCTCTTCGGGTGTTGGCAAGGATGTGCGCCTGCATACGGAAGGTGAAAACACCGAGGTCGACAAGACGGTTATCGAACGGCTCGCCGATCCGCTGACCCATATGATCCGCAATGCGGTCGATCACGGGCTGGAAAGCAATGATGATCGTGTCACCGCAGGCAAATCGCGTGAAGGGCATGTTCATCTGCGTGCCATGCACCGTTCTGGCCGCGTTGTGATCGAGGTGGCCGATGACGGCGCCGGGATCAATCGCGAGAAAGTGCTGAACAAGGCAATCGAAAAAGGCCTGGTTGCGCCGGAAGCGCAGCTCTCGCCCGGAGAGATTGATAACCTTCTGTTCCTGCCGGGCTTCTCGACCGCCGATCAGGTTTCGAACCTGTCCGGTCGCGGTGTCGGCATGGACGTGGTGAAAAGCGCAATCTCGGCCCTGGGTGGTCGGGTCACGATCACCTCTGAGCAAGGTGTGGGAACGACCTTCTCGATCTCGCTGCCGCTCACACTGGCTGTGCTTGACGGGATGGTGGTCAGCGTCGCCGACGAAACCCTTGTGGTGCCGCTGAACTCGATCGTCGAAACTCTGGCGCTCACCACCGAGGATATCCGTCCCTTCGGCCCGAATACACATGTGGTGAATATCCGTGACAAGTTCGTTCCGCTGCTGGATCTCGGTGCGGAGCTTGGCTACCGCAACCCGCTTGAGGACTATTCCGGCGGTGTGGTTCTGCTGATCGGTCAGGAAGATGGCAGCACAGCCGCCGTGGTTGTCGACTCCATCGAAGACCAGCGTCAGGTCGTGATCAAAGGCTTGCAAGACAGCTATGGCCATGTGCCCGGCATTGCCGCGGCCACGATCCTGGGGGATGGGCAAATCGCCCTGATCCTCGACCCGGTCGACCTTATCACCCGCGCCAGTGGCCACACCCGCGCGCGTAGCTCCAGCACAGAACAACTGGATCAACCCTCTGAAGAAATGGGGATTCCCGCATGAGTGATACAACGACACCTACCGCAAAATCGGCAACCACCGCGGCAACCACTGCGGCATCAACGCAACCGGACAAAAACAAGGACGCGAATGTTATCGAGCTTCTGTCGTTCCTCGTTGGCGGACAGGATTACTGCGTGGACATCATGTCGGTTCGTGAAATTCGTGGCGGCGCCAAGGCTACGCCCCTGCCGCACTCGCCCAGCTATATGCGCGGTGTGATCAACCTGCGTGGCACGGTGCTGCCGATCATGGATCTCTCGTCGCGGCTCGAACTCGACGCCGAGACAGATAAGGAACGCAATGTGATCATCGTGGTCGCAATTGCAGATCGTACCGTGGGCCTGATGGTCGATGCGGTTTCCGATATCCTTGCGATCCCGGAAGACGAGCTGCAGCCGCCGCCCGAAATGAAAGCGGATGACGAACGCAGCTTCGTCTCGGCTCTGACCATTGTCGATAGCCGCATGATCCGGGTTCTTGACCTGGCCTCCGTGCTGCCCCCGACCGGAGAAGATGTAGCGGCATGAACAAGATGCTTCAGCAAACCGGACATTCTGAGCCTGTGGGCTCAACGTCTCAACAGGTGGGTGGCTTGTCAACGTCTGGCCCCGTCCTGTCAGATGCCGCGTTTGCTCGCATCACAGCAATCGCGCATCGCGAGGCTGGTCTCTTCATCGCCGATGGCAAGGCGGCCATGGTGCGCACGCGCCTGGCCCGTCGCCTGCGGGCCCTGAAACTCAGCGATTTCGAAAGCTATTGCAGCTATGTCGAAAGCAGCGAGGGGCGCGACGAACTCGGCATGATGATCTCGGCGCTGACAACGAATGTCTCGCATTTCTTCCGCGAGGATCATCATTTCGAGACATTGAAGAAAACCATCCTGCCCGGGCTGATCGAGAAAGCCCGTCAGGGCGAAAAGATCCGCATCTGGTCAGCCGGGTGTTCGAACGGGCAGGAACCCTATTCGATAGCGATGACACTTCTGGAATCCAACATCCCACACAATGCGGATATCAAGATTCTGGCGAGCGACATCGATCCGAATGTCGTCGCGCATGGCCGCGAGGGGCTCTACCCGTCGACAATGGCGACCGGGCTCGATGAGGCGCATCGCGACAAGTACTTTACCCGTGAGGTCATGGATACAGACGAAGCCTGGCGCGCCAAACCGGAGCTGAAATCGCTGATCAGTTTCCGGGTGCTAAACCTGCTGCAGCCATGGCCAATGCACGGGAAATTCGATGTGATCTTCTGCCGTAACGTGGTGATCTATTTCGATGCCCCGACACAGGACAAACTGTGGGAACGTTTCGCCAATATCCTCAAACCCAGTGGCTGGTTGTTTCTGGGTCATTCAGAACGTGTCTCACATGGTGCGATGAGTAAATTTAAAAACAGCGGTATGACAACGTACCAACGAAACGGAACAGGGTCGGCACAAGCTGCGGGTACTCCGCAAGCGCCGGCGCGCAATTGAGAGGACAACGATAAATGGCTTTGCGCGATCAACTCAGGGTTATGGTCGTTGACGATATGTCGACGAGCCGCGGCCTGATTACTCAAGCGCTCGACGGCTTCGGAGTTAGCCAGGTCGCCAGTGCTGCCGATGGTCCTACTGCGTTGCAGAAACTTGCCGCCTGGCCGGTGCATCTGGTCATTTCCGATATGAACATGCCGGGCATGAACGGGCTGCAATTGCTGCACGCGCTGCGCACCAATGCCGCGACCCAACGCGTCGGTTTTCTGCTCATCACCGGTAAGGCGGATCGTCAGATTATCGAAACAGGAAAGAAACTCGGCATGAATAACTTCCTGCCACCGTAAAGGTTCTCGACCTGGCTGAGATCCTGATGCGGCTGGTTGGGGAGGTCGACACCTCGGCGGAAACCTGTGCCAAGCTGCAATGGTCGATCTCAACCATTCTGGAAAAGGTGCATCACCCCGACCTTGGCGCGGAAATCCATATGCTGCAGGATGTGGACCGGCTGCAACAAACGCTGTTCGATATTGCTTCGATCCTGCGGGTTGCCGCTGAGGCTTCGCCCAGCCATCCGCTGAACGAACAAGAGGTCAATGAATCGATCAGGCTGGAAAGCCTGCGTCACCGGCTCGGCCTGTCCGAAACCCTGCCCGGCGTTTCGCCACCGGAAGACGAAAACGATATCACCTGGTTCTGAACCGGGTCGAACGTGTGATCGCGGGCTTGGAAACACGCCCGCGATTTTTTTCCCATCTATTGCGATATCGCGCCGTCATCCTCATGGTTCGGATGAGATTGCGTCTGCTCGGACTGCTCTGTCTGCCCCTGTGCATCCAACAGGCAGGGATGCCCGCCATGTGTGGAGTTCGTTTCCGGCGCAGTCCGCCCCCGGCATGTGCTCCAAGCAAAGCTCAAGTGACAGGTCGGTTTTCCAACCGACCTAACATCACACCAAGCCCGCATGTATCTGAAGCAATGTACCTTTTTGCCCCACATCGTGGAGAGATAAAGGGAAGCACATGTCTCACCCGACATTGCAAACGCGAAGGCTGCCCCACTCAGTCGTGAAGCAACCGTCCAGCAGTATGGGGTTGTCTATGCGGTGCGGCCATCGAAATGGCTTAGCGAAAGCCAGCCGTCGCGAAAGTTGGCCTTCGCCCCGACCCGATGAGCTGCGCATTTGACCATATCCGGCCAGACACGCACCACCAGACAGGCACCGACAGATCAGAACAGTTCGAGATCGCCGCTGTCGTCTTTCTTCGGCGGTTTGACTTCCTTCACCGGCACGGCCTGTTCGACATATTTCATCCTGGCGCGGCCCGAGCCGGGCCAGAATTCGATCCGCCGCGCCCGTGTTCCGCCCAGATCGCCCCCGAGATATTCGATTTCTTCACGCGCCAGAAACTCGATCACAAACTCACCATTCCGCGTGCCTTCATCTGACAGGCCCTGAATCATCTTGGCCCCGCCAAACACTTTGGCCTTGAGACTCCGGCGATCCGCGCCAAGACGCAGCAAGCCGTTGATCAGCAGCTCCATCCCGTTCACACCATGACCAAACACATCGGCGGCATTGGAGCTGTTATCGGTGAACAACACATGGTTCATCCCGCCGATTTTGCGAATTGGATCCCAGATACAACAGGACACGCATGACCCGAGCAGCGTCGCGATCACCGCGTAGTCGCCGCTATCAATCGCATATTCGCCCTGCCCGATATAGGTGCGTTTGATCGGCTGGCTCTCGCTTCCGGCGGACGGTTGTGGTCTGATATGTTCACTCATTTTGAAGCCCGTCGCAGTAAATAGGATGCTATTTCAGTGATCGGCAATTCGGTATCGACGCCACCCATTTCATTGGCAACGCGTGGCATACCATAGACCACAGAGGTTTGTTCATTCTGACCGACGCAGTTTGCACCGCCCTGGTGCAGCGCCAGCATTTCTTCAGCCCCGTCATGCCCCATCCCGGTCAGGATGGCGGCGATGATATTGTTGGCATGCGGCACAGCCGAACCGAACATGGAATCGACCGACGGGCGGTGCCCGGAGCGTTTGTCGCCAGCATGCAATTTGATCCTTTGTCCGGTCGGATCGAGATGCAGATGGGTTTCACCGCCGGGGGCGATGTAGACAACGCCCTGTTCCAGCCTCTCGCCATCCCGTGCCAGGCGCACATTCGGCGCGACAATCGTGTCAAGCCGGGCCGCGAGACTGGCCAGAAAACGCGGCGGCATATGCTGGGTAATCATCGTCGGCGGGCAATTGGCGGGATAGTCGGACAGCACGGTCTGCAAAGCCTCAACCCCACCGGTGGAGGAGCCAATCATCACCAGCTTGCCATTCCACCGCCAATTGGCATCGGTTTGCACCGGACGCAGGCGAACCTGATAGTTGCGCGCATCCACCCGCGCGCGGGCGGCAGCTTTGACCAGTTCCGTCACCCGGTTCATGGTCGCCTGAGCCGTACCGAATTTCGGCTTACCCAGACAATCAAACGCGCCGAGGCTGAGCGCCCTGACGGCTTCGTCAGAGCCTGCGCTGGTCAGGGTTGAAAACATGATTACGGGGGTCGGACGCGCCCGCATCAGACGCTCAAGAAACTCCAGCCCGTTCATGCCGGGCATTTCGATATCAAGGGTCAGAACATCCGGGGCGAGCGCCTTGACTGCGTCGCGGGCTTCGCGCGCATTGCAGGCTTCGGCAACCACCTCGATTTGGGGATCCTGTTCGAGCCCGGCACGGATCAGACGGCGCATGGTGGATGAATCATCCACCACAACGACTCTGATCGCCTGCGAGGTCGCCATCATCGTATCCCGTCCCGTTCCAACATTTGCGCTCAGAGCTTGTCCCATACATCATCATCTGTGATTGTGGCATTCGACCGCTGCGGCGGTGCTGTCGCAACAGCCGCGAAATACATCCTGCTCCCCTCAGATCCGGCGAATTCGCAAACCCGCCAAATTGCCCAAGTCATTGCGCCCGCAATGAGATAGGCCAGCTTCAGGGCAATCGGCATGACTGAACTGATCAGCACCGGCAGCGTGAAAATGACGAGGACGGCGAGAGCCAACCCTGCCAGAGCAGCCATAAATACCTGCTGTATTCCCAATGCCCGAACGCCGGTAACGAAATTCATATCAACCTCTTGCATGACATCAGCCCGTGAAGACCGAAGAGCATCCATTTTTGGTTTTGTCAGGAAGGCATGAAAATCGGATTAACTTCCGCCTGCGCAGTCGGGAAAAGCCCCGATATTCGAGGGTTCAGGCTGGGGCTCAACCTGACGTTGCGGAAGCAAATACACACCGCGCGTTCAGGAGGTTTCACGGCTGACGGATCGGAAACTCGAACCCCGCCCGAAACTTCGCCAGCTATTCAGAACCAATACCCAAACACCCGGCCCGCGCCGGGTTGGTATATGGATCGTGTCGGGAGGTCTGACGCGAACGATCATTTATGCTGTACCTTGCCACAGGATGGTTTGCCCCATTTTCGCCACATTCACGATCTGCCATTTGTGGCGCGACGCTCCATCCGCACAACATCTAGACGGCCAACTGTTTCCAAACCACAAACAGTCTATTTTTCGCCCCATTCCTGTCACTTTTACCTTTTTCCGAATCGATTTGCCCCCTACCCCTGATTGGGCCTGGGGGGGCGCAACGGTGAAAGGGTATTGGTCTTGGGAGACAATACTCACATAGCCGTCCGTGCGATTGCTCGCGCGGACGAGCCCCATTGGCGACGCCTGTGGACAGCCTATCTGCGGTTTTACGAAACCGATCTGGCGGAAGAGGTCTATGCGACCACTTTCGAACGGCTTCTGTCGGCTGACGATCCGCAATGGGGGCTGATTGCTGAGCTGGATGGTCAGCCAGTGGGGCTCGTTCACTACCTCTATCATCGCCATAACTGGCGGATCGAGGATGTCTGTTACCTGCAGGACCTGTATGCCGACGCGGAAATTCGCGGCAAAGGCATTGGCCGGGCGCTGATCGAGGCGGTCTATGACGCCGCCGACGCCAATGGCACGCCCACGGTCTATTGGATGACGCAGGATTTCAACACGACAGCGCGCAAGCTTTACGACCGGATCGGGGTTGAAACTCCCTTTATCAAGTATCAACGGGGGTTGCCGTCATGATCGGGTTTCGTGGACTAATTACCGGGGCCATCGCAGCCCTGACCCTGGCGGGCTGCGCCAGCGAGATGCCGATGGATAACGGGCCTGCGCCGCAGGTCACATCCCGCGCGGATATGCTGTCAACGCATCTGCCGCCGATGAGCACATTCTCCGGCACCAGCATTACCCCCGCCACGCGGCCCAATAGCGAGATTGCCCGCGATTTCCTTGATCTTTCCTTCTATTTGGAAAGCGGCCGCGCGCTGCCGGTGCTGTCGCGGTTTGAAACCCCGATCAGCCTGCGTGTGACCGGACGCGCACCGAACTCGCTACGTACGGATCTGGCGCATCTGATCGACCGGCTGCGCCGCGAAGCGCATATCGACATCCATCAGGTGGAGGCCAGCGCACCGGCCGCGATCACGTTGCAAGTCATCCCGAAACGGGTGATGCAATCGCTGGTGCCCAGTGCCGCCTGTTTCGTGGCGCCGAATGTGTCGAGCTGGGATGAATACAAAGCCAAACGTAGCACCTCAGCCAATGACTGGACCCTGATCACCGAACGCAAGCACATGGCGCTGTTCATTCCCGGCGACGTAGCCCCGCAGGAAATTCGCGATTGCTTGCATGAGGAACTTGCTCAGGCGCTTGGCCCGGTCAATGACCTCTATCGGCTGACGGATTCGATCTTCAATGACGATAATTTTCAAGCAGTGCTGACCGGGTTCGATATGCTGGTGCTGCGCGCCTATTACGATCCGGCGCTGCATTCCGGCATGAGCCGCCAAGAGGTCGCCGCCCGCCTGCCCGCGATTCTGCAGCGGCTGAACCCGCGCGGTGGTTCCGGTGTTCCGCTGCACAGTGCCCTCGCACCCGACGCCTGGAAAAAGTCGATCATTCGGGCGCTTAGCGCCGGAGGGTCACTAACCGCGCGGCAAAACGCAGCCCGTCAGGCGGTGACGCTGGCGCGCTCCTATGGCTGGCAGGATACGCGGCTGGCGATCTCGCTCTTTGCCATGGGTCGGCTGAATATCCGCACCAATAGCGATATCGCGCTGGCCTCGTTCCGCGAAGCTGAAAGCATTTACAGCCGCAGCCCAAGCACCGCATTGCAGGCCGCGCATATGGCGGTGCAACTGGCCGCGCATGAGCTGGCGATCGGCAATGGCGAAACCGCGATCCGGATCGTCGACCAGCAAATCTCTGCTGTGACCCGCGCCGAAAACGCCGCCCTTCTGGCCACCCTGATGATGATCAAGGCCGAGGCGCTGGACCTGACCGGGCGGAGCACACAGGCACAGCTTGTGCGGCTCGACAGTCTGGGCTGGGCGCGATATGGGTTCGGCTCAAAGGCCGAGGTGAACGCGCGGTTGAGCGAAATTGCCGCCATTCCGCCCGGCCGGGGATAACCGGGGCACGCGCCCCGAAGACGGGGAGCGCGCCGCATGATCATTCTGGGTTTTGCCATTATCGGGGCTGTTATCGGCGGGCTTCGTGCCCGCAATCGCGGCGGCAAGGGGCTGGATATGGCCCAATATGCCGGGGTCTATGCGCTGATCTTTGCACTGATCGGGTTGTTCATCACCGTCTATCTGTCGCGCGGTTAGGGCCGAACGGCCTTTACAGATCTCGGCAGGCAAGTAAGCCTGCCCCTTCCCTTGTGCGGCGCGATCTGGCACATCTGCCCCATGTTCTTGCCGTTCTTCGAAAACCTGCGCGCCCATCAGGTGCCCGTGTCTTTGCGCGAATACCTCGCCTTTCTGGAGGGGATGCGCGCCGGGCTGGTGACCTATGATGTCGACGGGTTCTACTACCTTGCCCGCAGCGCGATGGTGAAGGACGAGCGCAATCTCGACAAGTTCGACCGCGCCTTTGCGGCGAGTTTTGCCGGGCTGGAGACGATTTCAGCGGATGAAATTGTCGCCGCCCTCGACCTGCCGAAAGACTGGCTGGAAAAGCTCGCCGAGAAGCACCTGAGCGCCGAGGAGAAGGCCGAGATCGAAGCCCTTGGCGGTTTTGACAAGCTGATGGAGACGCTGAAAGAGCGGCTGGCCGAGCAGGACGAGCGCCATCAGGGTGGCTCGAAATGGGTCGGCACGGCGGGCACCTCGCCCTTTGGTGCCTATGGCTACAACCCCGAAGGCGTGCGCATCGGGCAGGATGAAAGCCGTCATCAACGCGCGGTCAAGGTCTGGGACAAGCGCGAGTTTCGCAATCTCGATGACTCTGTTGAGCTGGGCACCCGCAACATCAAAGTGGCGCTGAAACGGCTGCGCGCCTGGGCCCGCGACGGGGCGCATGACGAGCTTGATCTGGATGGCACCATCCGGGCGACGGCCGAGCATGGCTATCTCGACGTGAAAACCCGCCCAGAACGGCGCAACGCTGTGAAAGTGCTTCTGTTTCTCGATGTCGGCGGCTCGATGGATCCGCACATCCGCGTGGTGGAAGAGTTGTTTTCCGCCGCCCGCGCCGAGTTCAAGCATCTGGAGCATTTCTACTTCCATAACTGCCTTTATGAAGGCGTCTGGCGCGATAACCGGCGGCGCTGGGATGCGCAGATGCCGACCTGGGATGTGCTGCATACCTATGGGCCGGATTACAAGGCGATCTTTGTTGGGGACGCCGCAATGTCGCCTTATGAAATCGCCGTGCCCGGTGGGGCCAATGAGCATTGGAACAAGGAGGCTGGCAAGGTCTGGCTATCCCGCGCCCGCGAAGCCTGGCCCAATCACCTCTGGATCAATCCCCTGCCCGAGGATCACTGGCGCTATACCCAGTCGGTGGCGATGATCCGTGAGATTTTCGAAGATCGCATGGTGCCGATGACGCTGGATGGGATTGAGCGCGGGATGCGTGAGCTGGGGCGGTAGCCCCGCTGCGGCTCAGTCCGGCTTCTGCCCCAGCCGTGGTTCTGTCCCGCCCCGCAGGCGCTGCAGATTACTGCGATGGCGCCAGACCACATAAAGCGCGCTGACGCTGATCAGCAGCAGATAGGGCAGCGGCAGGTTCAGCAGGATTGCGAACGGGATCGCACTCAGCGTGGCCAGGATCGAACTCACCGCCACAAAGCGCGTCACGGCAAG
>JARRIY010000017.1:0-21592 GCA_037379985.1 Maritimibacter sp. | reverse complement strand
CGATGCCCGCTACCGCAACGAACGCGGTATCGATCCCGCCTTCAACGCCCCGGCGATGGAACTGGCCACGCAGATGATCCTCGATCTTTGCGGCGGCGAGGCTTCGCATGTGGTCACGGCGGGCGACGTGCCCAATACCGACCGCGCCTTCAAGCTCGACACCGACCGGGTGATCAGCCTTGTCGGGATGGAAATCCCCGCCGAAGAGCAGCGCGCGACGCTGACCGCTCTGGGCTTCCGCATGGAAGGTGACATGGCGCATGTGCCCTCGTGGCGGCCCGATGTGATGGGGTCTGCCGATCTGATCGAAGAGGTCGCTCGGGTGGCCAGCCTGACCAAGCTGGTCGGTCAACCGATGTCGCGCGGCGCCGTTGGCGTGCCGCAGCCGGTGCTGACCCCGATCCAGAAGCGCGAAGGCATTGCGCGGCGGACCATGGCGGCGCTCGGCTATAACGAGGCGGTGACCTATAGCTTCATCGACAAGGCCAGTGCCGAGCTGTTCGAAGGTGGGGCCGATGCGACCATGCTGGAAAACCCGATCTCCAGCGAGATGAGCCATATGCGCCCCGATCTGCTGCCGGGCCTGCTGCAGGCTGCGGCCCGCAATCAGGCGCGCGGTTTCATGGACCTGGCGCTGTTCGAGGTTGGCCCGGCCTTTGAAGGCGGCGAGCCTGAGGAAAGCCATCTGCAAATCTCCGGCCTGTTCATCGGCGCCACTGCGCCGCGCGATCCCTATGGCTCGCGCCGTCCGGTGGATGTCTATGATGCCAAGGCCGATGCGGAAGCGGTGCTCTCGGCCATCGGTGCTCCTGCGAAAGTGATGATCCAGCGCAATGCGCCCAGCTGGTGGCATCCGGGCCGCTCTGGCCGGATCAGCCTCGGGCCGAAAAATATCCTTGCGGTGTTCGGCGAGCTGCATCCGAAAGTGCTGGAGAAAATGGGCGTGAAAGGCCCGGCGGTGGGCTTCACCATCTATCCGGAGCGCGTGCCCTTCCCGAAATCCAGCTCGGTTAGCCGGGGCGCGCTGACCTCGTCGGATCTGCAGCCGGTCGATCGCGATTTCGCCTTTGTGGTGGATCAGGACGTGGAAGCGCTGACGCTGGTCAATGCCGCTGCCGGGGCTGACAAGGCGCTGATCGCCAGTGTGCAGGTGTTTGACCAATTCACCGGCGACAAGGCCGAGGCGCAGATGGGTGCGGGCAAGAAAAGCCTCGCCATCACCGTGCGGCTGCAGCCGAAGGAAAAAACCCTGACCGATGCCGAGATCGAGGCCGTGGGTGCCAAGATCGTCGATAAGGTCGCCAAGGCCACCGGCGGCGTGCTGCGGGGCTAAGGCAGGGCGACCCGTCATCCCGGCGGGGTGCGAACTGTAGAGGCGAGGGGCCAGCCCCTTGCCGCTCCCCGAGGTATTTATCGACCAAAGATGGGTTGGGCGTTGAGCCAAGCTCAGTGGCACACTAGCCTTGCCGGAATGACCAGGTGAGGGAAATGTGTCATGCAGACAGAAGATCATTTTGGCGGTGTCATTGCCGCAAATTACGATGATGATGAAGCCCTGGCGGCCCCCGAGACTGTTACACATGTGATCGATGTTCAGGCTGAGTTGGCATCTGGCCCCCGGCGGGTATTTCGTGATCGAATGCGGCATCCCGCCCCTGCAGAAGCTCGCGCCGGGGGAAACCCTGCTGGCATTTGATCGGAGCGAAACCCATTGGGGCATGGATGAGATCGACGTGGTCAGCCAGAATTTTTCTTCGCATCACATGCGGTTGCGGGGTGGTGTCTGGCAGCGCAATTCTGTGCCTTTTCGCTACGTCTGGCCGTCGGAGCTGGACCTGATGGCGCGGATCGCTGGGCTGCGCCTGACGCATCGCTGGGCAGATTGGGCGCGTAATCCATTGACGGCAACCAGCCCGAGCCATGTGTCGGTTTGGCAAAAGCCCGAATAGCATGGTGAAAGGAAGGTCTGGCCCCGACTCACGTGCGGCGCCAGACTGGACCCATGTTCAGAGATCGAACCGATGCGGGCGAACAGCTCGCCGACAGGCTTGCCGGAGAGGATTTGACCGATGCGGTGGTGCTGGCTTTGCCGCGTGGCGGGGTGCCGGTGGCACTGCCGATTGCCGCCCGGCTGGGCGCACCGCTTGACCTGATCCTCGTGCGCAAAATCGGTGTGCCGGGCAATGCTGAGCTGGCGGCGGGGGCGCTGGTGGAAGGGGCCGAAGAGCCTGTCTTCAACTCAGGTCTTCTGCGCGAGCTTGGGCTGAGTGAGGCGGATTTTACCGGTGCGATTGCTGCGCTGCGCTGGGAGATTGCAAACCGGCGGCAGACATATCTGAACGGCCGTGCGCCGGTGCCGTTGATGGGCCGTAGCGTGATCGTGGTCGATGACGGCATCGCTACCGGGGCCACCATTCGCGCAGCCCTGCACGGGATCGCCGGGCGTGGGGCCGGTGAGATCGTGCTGGCCGTGCCGGTTGCGCCGCAAGGGGTTCTGGCCGAGCTGCAACCGCTTTGTGATCGGATCATCTGCCTTGAAACACCCGCGCGGTTTGTGGCCGTGGGCGTGCATTACGCTGATTTCGGGCAGGTCTCGGATGATGAGGTCAGGGCTCTGCTCGACCAGACCCTGTAGGGCATTCTGGGGCTGACAGGATCGCCAAAATCTGTGCTATCCTTCTGGGTAGAACAGATAATCTAAATGTGGGGACGCAAATGCTTAACGAATTCAAAGCCTTCATCGCTAAGGGCAACGTGATGGACATGGCTGTCGGTATCATCATCGGCGCCGCCTTCACCGCAATCGTGAAATCCATGGTCGACGACCTGATCAACCCGATCATCGGGGTGTTCACCGGCGGGCTCGATTTCACCGACAAATATGCCGTGCTTTCGGGCGAGGTTCCGGCCGGGACCAGCCTGGCCGCAGCCCGCGAAGCAGGCGCCTCGATTTTCGCCTATGGCTCGTTCATCATGGCCGTGATCAACTTCCTGATCATCGCCTTCGTCGTGTTTATGTTGGTGCGCTATGTCAACAAGATCAAAGACATGGCCATCAAGGAAGAGGAAGAAGCTCCGGCGGCACCGGCAGGGCCGACCGAGCTGGACCTGCTGACCGAAATCCGCGACGCGCTGGCGGCTAAATAACCGCGCGGTAAAGAGGGCAAGCCCGGGCCGGGGATTTACCAGCCCGGGCAAATTCCTACACTCTGCGTTGATACCGCGTCCGCGCGCGCCGGGATCGCTGGGCGCGGCGCAGTTGAGATCATGCTGGCCGTGGGCGCGCATTTCGCTGATTTCGGGCAAGTCCCCGATGATGAGGGCACGCGGCTGATGGCCGGATTCCAGCCCCGCAAGCGCTTGACCATTCCCCGGAAATTCGCGATTCGCAGGAGCGGGGCCCATGTCGGGCCAATATGTGGGGACCGGGCAAAGCCCGACAGTTGGAGTGCGTCATGCAGGATATTTTCACACAGCTCGAAAGCTACGGGCCGCTCGCGGTCGATGCCATCAAAGCGCTGGTGGTGCTGGTGGTTGGCTGGAGCATTGCTGGAATTCTGGCGGGGTTTGTGCGCCGTCAGGTGCGAAAATCGGACAAGATTGATGACACGATCGGGGTGTTTGCCGCTTCTGTTCTGCGCTGGATCATCCTGATTATCACCTTTGTGGCTGTGCTCGGACTGTTTGGCATTCAGGCTACATCGCTGGTTGCCATTCTCGGTGCTGCCACGCTGGCCATCGGCATGGCGCTGCAAGGCACGCTGTCGGACCTTGCAGCCGGGTTCATGCTGATCCTGTTCCGCCCCTACAAGATTGACGATTATGCCGAAATCGGCGGCGCGGCGGGTACGGTGGTGGATATCAACCTGTTCGTGACCGAGCTGGTGACCCCCGACAATGTGCAGATCATCATCCCGAACGGGCAGGCCTGGGGCAAAGTGATCACCAATTATTCCCACCACGCCACGCGGCGCGTCGATCTGACCTTCGGCATTTCCTATGATGATGATGCCGATAAAGCGATGGCGGTGATCCGCGAGCTGGCCGATGCCGATCAGCGGGTGAAATCCGATCCGGAACCCTGGCTGCGTGTGACCAATCTGGGCGACAGCTCGGTCGATATCACCGCGCGGCTCTGGGTTGATGCGGTGGATTACTGGGATGTGAAATTTGATCTGACCAAGCTGGTGAAGGAAGGCTTTGACAAAGCCGGGATCAGCATTCCCTTCCCGACCCGTTTCATCGTGCAGGCCAAAGACTGAGCCAAAGCGCTGCCCCGGCCGGGCATTTACCAGCCCGGGCAAATTCCTTCGTTTTCCGCGTTGACACCGCGCCCGCGCACGGCTATCTCGCGGCTCGTGTGAATGGCGTGGTAGCTCAGCTGGTTAGAGCACAGCACTCATAATGCTGGGGTCGGCGGTTCAAGTCCGCCCCACGCTACCACACGAAACCTTCCAAAAATTTCATGTGACCTGTGCGGCGGCAAATTGTAGCCTGCAATCAGGCTCAGGCCCGCGCCTCCCCCCTCCATCGGGGCAGGTATTGGCCCCTGTCGGGAGGGAATGATGAAACTGTCTGCCCCAATTTTCCGCCTTAAATACGAGGCAAAGCGCATGGCCCGCGCCGAGGGCATCAAACTGCACGAAGCCCAAGCCCGTATCGCGCGGCGCGAAGGCTTTTCCGCATGGAGCCTGCTTGCCGCCCGGGCACAGGAGGCGCGGCCTGCCCGGGCCGTGCTGAGGGAGCTGAACAATGGCGATCTGGTGCTGGTCGCTGCGCGGCCCGGGGAGGGGAAAACCCTGCTCTCGCTCGGACTGGCCGCCGAAGCCATCGCGGCAGGGCGGCGCGCCTATGTGTTCTCGCTGGAAGAAACCGAGGACGCGCTGCGCCACCGTTACGCCCGGATGGGTGGAGGGGACGGGCCGCTGGCGCTCGACACTTCCGATCACATCGACGCCGCCCATATCGTATCGCGGCTCGAAGGCTCTGCGCCGGGAACCTTGGCGGTGGTGGATTATCTGCAACTTCTCGACCAGCGCCGTGACAGCCCGGAGCTGAACGATCAGGTGGCACGGCTCTCGGCCTTCGCCCGGCGCTCCGGCACCATCATCGCTTGCATCAGCCAGATTGACCGGCGGTTCGAGGAAAGTACCCGCCCCCGTCCGGGGCTCGCCGATCTGCGTCTGCCCAATCCGCTCGACCTTGGTCATTTCGCCAAAGCCTGCTTTCTGGCTGGCGGCGAGATCGACCTTGTGCGGCTCTAGATCACTCGCCCGGAATCACAAAGGGCGCGGGAGATGTTCCCGCGCCCTCATCGTATCGCTTCAGCGTTACGCGCTTAGTTCTTCAGCGCCAGATGCGGGGCCAGAACGTCGAGACCTTGCGCCTTGCCGACCGGGTAGCAGGTGAGCTGGCCGGCATGGGTGTTGAGGCCGTTGAGCAGGTGCTCGTCATCGGCGCAGGCCTGCCGCCAGCCCTTGTCGGCCAGCGCCAGCATGAAGGGCAGGGTGGCATTGCCGAGCGCCTGCGTCGAGGTGCGGGCGACCGCGCCGGGCATGTTGGCAACGCAGTAATGCATGACGCCGTCGACCTCATAGATCGGGTCTTCATGCGTGGTGGCGCGGGAGGTTTCAAAGCAGCCGCCCTGATCAATCGCCACATCCACTAGCGCCGCGCCGGGCTTCATGGTGGAGAGCATCTCGCGGCTTATCAGTTTCGGCGCTGCGGCACCGGGCACCAGAACTGCACCGATCACCATATCGGCCTCGGCCACTTTCTCGGCCGTATAGGCGGCGGAGGCGTAGCCGGTGGCAAATTCGCTGCGGAACATGTCGTCGAGCGCGCGCAGGCGGGGCAGGGAGCGATCCAGCACCGTCACATCGGCGCCCATCCCGGCAGCCACGCGGGCCGCATGGGTGCCGACCACGCCGCCACCGATCACCAGCACCTTGGCCGGGCTAACCCCGGGCACGCCGCCCAGAAGCACACCGCGCCCGCCATTGGCCTTTTGCAGGGTCCAGGCGCCGACCTGCGGGGCAAGCTTGCCCGCGACCTCTGACATCGGGGCGAGCAGCGGCAGCAGGCCGTTGCGGTCGGTCACGGTTTCATAGGCAATCGCGGTCACACCGCTTTCAAGCAGATCCTGCGTCTGCTCCGGATCGGGGGCGAGGTGCAGGTAGGTGAAGAGCAGTTGTCCTTCGCGCAGCCTCTTGCGCTCGATGGCCTGAGGCTCTTTCACCTTCACGATCATCTCGGCGCGGGCAAAGACCTCTTCGGCGGTCGCCACGATCTCGGCGCCAACGGCGAGGTAGTCGTCATCGGGGAAGCCAGCACCAATACCGGCCCCGGCTTCGACGATCACCTGATGGCCATGGGCGATGGCTTCTGCAGCAGCGCGCGGCATCAGACCAACGCGAAACTCCTGCGGTTTAATTTCTTTCGGACATCCGATCAGCATAAAATCCTCCCTGACTGATTTGCCCCAGCCTGCACGGCCTTTCACGCAATTGCTTTGAAATCCCGAGCACAGGAGGGTATGCTGACACTTCAAACGTCGCGTTATTCACCATCATGCCGCAAGGATCTTCGACAGATATGGAAATTGACACGCTGGATCGTCGCATTCTAGCCGTTCTGCAGAAGAACGGGCGCATCTCTAATGCCGAGCTGTCAGAGCGCATTCACCTCTCGCCCTCGGCCTGTCACCGGCGGGTGCAGCGGCTGGAGAAAGACGGCTATATCCGCAATTACGTGGCGATGTGCGATCCGCGCAAGCTGGGGCTGGCGACGACTGTATTTGTTGAGATCAGCCTGTCGGGGCAGGCGGATGAGATTCTGGATGCGTTTGAACGACAAGTGGCGCTGGTGCCGGAAGTGCTGGAATGCCACCTGATGGCGGGCACGGCGGATTACATCCTGAAAATTGTCGCCGCCGATACTGACGATTTCGCCCGCATCCATCGCCAGCATCTGGCCCGTCTGCCCGGCGTGCAGGGGATGCAGTCGAGCTTTGCTCTGCGCACCGTGTTCAAGACAACAGCTTTGCCAGTGTAACCTTTTCATCATCATTTTCGGTGGTTATGCACGGCATATGAGCGAGACCCTTCACGATATTTATCACGCCCAGGCAGCGGCGGGTGCGTTGACGCCTGATCCGGCGCAAGAGGCGGTGCTGCCGATGCTGGAAGATATCCGGCATCACCTTGAGGCCACGCATCTGAAGCGCAAAGGCATTCTGGGCGGGCTGTTTCACAAGCCGGAAGAGGTGCCGCAGGGGCTGTACCTGTGGGGCGGGGTCGGGCGTGGCAAGTCGATGCTGATGGATCTGTTCGTGGGCGAGCTGAGTATCCAGCGCAAACGCCGGGTGCATTTCCACGCTTTCATGCAGGAGGTGCATGCGGGGATGCACAAGGCCCGGCAAGAGGGCGTGGCCGATGCGCTGGCCCCGGTGGCCGATGCGCTGATCCGCGAGCTGCGGCTCTTGGCGCTGGACGAGATGCAGATCACCGACATCACCGATGCGATGATCGTCGGGCGATTGTTCGAAAAGCTGTTTCAGGCCGGGGTGGTGGTGGTGACGACCTCGAACCGGCCGCCGGACGATCTGTATAAAGACGGGTTGAACCGGCAGCTGTTTCTGCCCTTCATCGATCTGATCCATGAACAGCTTGTGGTTCATGAGCTCGCCAGTCCGCAGGATTACCGGCAGGACAAGCTGGCGGGGAGCCAGACCTATTTCACCCCGCTGGGACGGGCGGCGCGTGAAGGGGTTGAGGCGATCTGGCAACGCTTTGCGGCCGGGGGCGATGTGCGTCCGCTGGTGCTGAACGTGAAACGGCGCGAGGTGGAGCTTCCGGCCTTTTGTTCTGGCGTGGCGCGGGCGAGCTTCTATGACCTTTGCGCCAAACCGCTGGGGGCGGCGGATTACCTAGCGATTGCCGACCGGGTGCGGGTGCTGATCCTTGACGATATTCCGGCGCTGTCGCGGGCGAATTTCAACGAGGCGCGGCGTTTCGTGGTGCTGATTGATGCGCTTTACGAAGCTCATGTGCGGCTGGTCGCTTCGGCGGCGGCTGAGCCGGAAAGCCTGTATCTGGAGGGCGAGGGCAGCTTTGAGTTTGAGCGCACGGCGAGCCGATTGCGTGAGATGCAAAGCGAGGGCTGGGGGCAATAAAGATGATGCCGTGTCCCTTTGGAACACGACATCATTTGTGATCACAAAATTAAGGATCTCGGTGTTGCCTGATACACCTTGAGCTGCTCGACAGGCGCGTCGCCTTAATGCGTCCTGTGTATTCGATAGCACCATATCTAGCCTAGAATGGGCGTTTCGGTCAACATAATCGGCTTCCACATAGGTGATTCCCGAAAACCGGGAAAAACTGATTCACTCCAATGGCTTGAGTCGTTTTTTGCCCCGCGAATGCTGCGCTGCGGAGAAAAAAGATTTGTGATCACAAAGATTTCGGAACCAAATCAGCCGTTTTCGCGAAGCACCTGACCGGCCAGATAGAGCGATCCGCAAATCAGGATGCGGGCATTCGGATCGCGCGCGGTGAGCGCCTGAACGGCGGACAGCACATCGGGCGCGGTGCTGGCATCCAGCCCCGCCGATTGCGCAAAGCCCGCGGTTTCCTCGGCCGAGAGCGTTGCCGCCTCGCCGGGGATCGACACAGCCGTCAGACTGCCCGCCTTGCCTGCCAGCGGGCGCATATAGCCGGTCACATCCTTGGTGTTCAGCATGCCGCAGATCAGATGGGTGGGGCGGTCGGATAGCCCGTCGAGCACCTTGGCCAGCATCTCGCCTGCCGCCGGGTTATGCCCGCCATCAAGCCAAAGCTCGGCGCTGCCTGCCGCCTCGACCAGCGGCCCGGTGCGCAGGCGCTGCATCCGGGCGGGCCAGGTGACATTCTCCATCGCCGCTTCACATTCCGCCTCGCCATAGCCCAGTACCCGCAGGGCAGCGATGGCGGCGCCCGCATTCTGGATCTGATGCTCGCCAATCAGCGCGGGCAGGGGCAGATCGAGCAGGCCGGTTTCATCCTGAAACACCAGACGCCCGCGTTCTTCCCAGACATGCCAGTGCTGGCCATGCACATGCAGAGGCGCGCCCAGCCGCGTGGCGCGATCTTCGATCACATCCAGTGCTTCGTCGGGCTGCGGGCCGACCACGACTGGCACGCCGCGCTTGATGATCCCGGCCTTTTCGCCCGCGATCTCGGTCAGGGTTTCGCCCAGAAACTGGGTGTGGTCGACGGAGATCGGGGTGAGCACCGACAGGGCCGGATCGATCACATTGGTGGCGTCCAGCCGTCCGCCCAGACCGACCTCAAGCAGGGTGTAATCGGCGGGAGTTTCGGAGAAGGCCAGGAGCCCGGCAACGGTGGTGATCTCGAAATAGGTGATGCTCTCGCCGCCATTGGCCGCGTAGCAGCGATCCAGTACCTCGGTCAGATGCTCTTCGGATATCAGCTCGCCCGCCAGACGGATGCGCTCGTGAAAGCGCGCCAGATGCGGGCTGGTATAGGCGTGCACGCGCTTGTCTGCGCCCTCAAGCCCGGCGCGGATCATCGCCTGGGTCGAGCCTTTGCCATTGGTGCCCGCCAGATGGATCACCGGCGGCAGCTTGCGCTCGGGATGATCCAGCGCGTCCAGCAGCCGCCAGACGCGATCCAGCGTCAGGTCGATCACCTTGGGGTGCAGCGTCATCATCCGTTCGAGGATGAGATCAGAGCCGTATTTGCTCACTTGTTGTCTGCCTCGCCTTCGACGGGTGCGGGGGCCGCTTCGGGCGCGTCAGCCGGGGTGCCGTCGGGGGCTGGCAAGTCTCCGGCCACCGGCGGGCTTTGCCGCGTCAGCATGCGCAGGATCGTTACCAGCTCGGCTTTCATCTCTTTGCGATGGGTCACCCGGTCGAGCATACCGTGATCGAGCAGGTATTCGGCACGCTGGAAGCCTTCTGGCAGTTTCTCGCGGATCGTTTGTTCGATCACGCGCGGGCCAGCAAAGCAGATCAGCGCATTGGGTTCGGCAATCTGCACATCACCCAGCATCGCATAGGAGGCCGTCACACCGCCGGTGGTGGGGTGGGTGAGCACGACGATATAGGGCAGACCTGCCTCTTTCACCATTTGCACGGCAACCGTGGTGCGGGGCATCTGCATCAGGCTGAGAATGCCTTCCTGCATGCGCGCGCCACCGGCAGCGGAAAACAGTACCAGCGGGCGTTTCAGCTTTACCGCACGTTCGGCGGCGGCCACGATGGCATTGCCGACATACATGCCCATGGAGCCACCCATGAACGAGAAATCCTGACAGGCGGCCACGATCGGGGTGCGCCCGATCTCGCCTTCGGCCACCAGCATCGCTTCTTTCTCGCCGGTGGATTTCTGCGCGGTTTTCATCCGGTCGGGATAACGCTTCTGATCCTTGAATTTCAGCGGATCTTCAATCGGTGCAGGTACGGTGACTTCCGAGAAGATGCCACCGTCGAACAGCCCGGCGAACCGGTCGCGCGGGGTGATCGCCATGTGGTGATCGCAATTCGTGCAGACCCGGAGGTTATCCTCCAGTTCCCGATGAAACAGCATCTGTCCGCATTCGGGACATTTGATCCACAGGTTCTCAGGCACCTCGCGGCGTGAGAACAGAGAGTTGATCTTGGGCCGGACGTAGTTTGAAATCCAGTTCATGGGGCTCCCCGTTTGTTCAGCTCTAACTAAGCTGCACCTGCGTCATTTGCAATCGGGCGATGACGTGCCATCCAGCGCCACCAGAGCATAAAGGCGACAAACATCACCAGACTGGACATGATGAGCGAATAGGTCATGTAGCTGCCGGTCGGATCCATTTCGACCGTGAACAGCGAGAAACCCGACAGATGGTCGGCCTGCCCGAGCAAGACAACACTTGCGTTATTGCCGAAATGCAGGCCCACTGCCGCGCCAATATTGCCAGTGCGCACGGTGATGAAGGCGGCAAGCGTGCCCACCAAGGCTGCGTTCAGAACCGTGGCGGTGGCGTTCATCATGCCGAAGGTAAACGGATCGAAATGCAGCGCGCCGAAGATCAGCGCTGGCAGCACCGCCCAGAGCAGTGGCGAGCGAAACCGGGCGTGGAGCTGTTGCAGCAGATAGCCGCGAAACACCAGCTCTTCGGCCAGCGATTGCATGAAGACCAGAAACAGCGCCGGGATCACTCCAATCGCCCAGCCTTGCAGGGGTTGGTTCAGTTTGGCGGGCGGCGACATGCCGGAGGGCAGGAAAGCCGGTTCCAGCAGCGAAATCAGGGTGATCAGCACGAAAACCGCCAGCGTTGCGAGCACACCGCGCCGGAAATGCTTGCCGTTGAGCTGCCTGTCAGGGCCGAACAGGCTGAAATAGCTGCGTTTGTGCAGCAGCGGCAGCACGATAGCCAGACCGATGTGAAAGCCGAAAAAGGTGGAAAACATCGCAAAGGCGCCGATCTGGCTGGAGCCGTTTGCAACTTCATCTGGTGGCACGGGAAGAAAAGAAACTGCCGCGAAGGAAATCGCAAATGTTGCGAGGACCCAGATAAACATGACCAGAAAAAGCCCCAATATGGTGCGCCAAAGCTGTTTTCGGTCTTCAGCCGGTTGCCAGAACGGGGGCTGTGTCATCTGCGCGTTTCCTCATTACGTCCCGGCGATTAGCCGGTGATCATTGCGGGTAATCAACATAGGGCTGCGACACTCGTCAAGCTTGCACCCCGACCGCGGGACGGAATATGCTCCCGCCATTGACCGGGGGGTAAGACGTGACGGAAAAATATCGGCGCAAAATCGCGCTGGCTCTGATCGGGCTGACGGTTGCGAGCTGTTCGGCTTTGGGCGGGCTTGGCGAAAAGCGCGAACCCGCGCCGCGTTCGGTACAGGTTCTGAGCCAGAGCTATACCGTCACCGGCCCTGACGGGTTTTGCATTGATGAAAGTGCAACGCGGGATAATGCCAGCGGCGCCTTTGTGATGCTGGCGAGCTGTGCGGCGCTGTCGGGCAATAAATGGGAGCCGCGTCCGGGGCGGCCCGCGATTCTGACGGTTTCGGTTCTGCCGTCGGATACGCCGCTGGGCGAGGCTGATCTGGACCAGATGACAGCGTTTTTCTCAACCGAGGACGGGCAGCAGGCTTTGCTGCGCCCCGGATCGGAAGGGCCTGCGATTGTTACCGATCTTAACCGCGAACCGGGTTTGCTGATTGTCGAAGCGCAGGAACAGACCCCGCCCAGCCTGATGGCGCCGGGCTATTGGCGTGGGGTGTTTCCCGAAGCCCAAGGGCTGGTGACGATCACCGTCGGCGGATTTGAGCGCATGCCGCTGGACGAAAAACAAGGGCAGGAACTGCTTTATAACTTCCTGAACACACTGCGTGGGGCAAATGGCGGCGATATTACCCGCAATCAGCAGGCAGGCGGGGTTTTGGCTTCGGTTTTCAACCGTTTGCGGAATTGAAACGTTTTGGACTAAGTATGGAAACAGTCCAAACCAAAGATTGATACCCTGATCATGGTCAAACGCTCTTCCGGTCCGATTAGCCGCTATCTGCATCGGCGCGTTCTGCGCCGCTGGGAAGCTATTGCCCAGCGGGCCAAGGATGTGCCGTTGTCCGATCTGCGCCATGTGCGGATGAGTGCGCTGGCGCTGCGCCAGGTGCTGGATCAGGTTGTGTTTGTGGCAGACAGTCGGCTGACCCTGCCGCTGATCGGATCAAACGCATTTCAGAAGCCGCTGCATTCTGATTGGGCCTGGCGGCCAGAGCTGTGGCGGGGGCCGATTTTCCCGCCCGGTAAGGCGGCGGCAGAAAACAAGGCCAGATTCGGCGGCGAGGTGAAGCTGTTTCACGATTGCCAGACGTCCGAGCTGACGGTGCGCCAGCTGCGCAACAGCCGGGAAAGCGATCTGGCTCCGTTTGGGCTGCGCATGGATGTGTTCAATTTCGACGGCTCGTTCCTGTCGCTGGCGATTCAGCTGCCGGATGATGCCGTGCGCGGATTGCAGCGGCGGCATGTGATCCGGGTCAATACCGTGGTCGAGACGGAAAAACCGCTGGAGATTTTCGTGCGCCTCAATGTGCGCCATGGCCCGAATACGGAGCAATTGGTGCGTGAGCTGCCGCTGGGCGAAGATGATGTGATGGCCGAGTTTGATCTGGCCTATACCAAGCTGAACGAAAAACGGGTGGAAAGCGCCTGGGTCGATGTGATCTTTGAACGCCCCGAGAATAATCAGGTGATCCTGCGGGATGTCACCTTCAGCCGCCGCCCTCGGGCCGAGCTATAGGAGAGCAGGATGGGCGAGATGCAACTGACCAAGACGCGCATTCAGGCCGGGATCTGGGAAGGGGTTCTGACCGGAGCCGCGCATGTGCCGGAGCTTGAGGTGAGCTATCAGGCGCAGGTGCTGGACGGGTTCACGCTGCGCGAAGACCCTGAGGAAGACGGGCGCTATCTGTTGCAGGTTCCGATCCCGGCAGAGCTGCTATCGGAAGGGGTGCAGACCTTTGTGATTGCCGAGAAAGCCAGCGGTGAGACGCTGGCGAGTTTCTCGATCGTCACCGGCCAGCCGATGGAAGAAGACTTCCGCGCCGAAATGGAACTGCTGCGTGCTGAGCTGGATCTGCTGAAAAAGGCCTTTCGGCGGCATTGCGTCGAAACGATGTAGCGGCCCGACCTGACCCGGCCCGGCGAGCTGCGGGCCGCTGCCGGATCATCAATCTTCGCGGAATGCCTTGCTGAAATAATCCGTGAAGGGCTTCATCAGATAGGCAAGTGGGCTACGTTCGCCGGTGCTTAGAAACGCCTCAACAGGCATGCCCGGGATCAGCACCGATCCGGTGGGCAGATTCGCGATTTCATTCTCATCGATCTCGATCCGGGCCCGGTAATAGCTGCGCCCGGTATTCGGATCGTGCAGTGCATCGGGGGAAACCGAGATCACATGGCCGAAAAGCTCGGGCGTTGTGCGGCTGGAAAAGGCCGGAAAGCGCAGCCGTACCGATTGGCCGACATGAACCTGATCAATATGGATGATCGGCACTTGCGCGCCGATGATAAGCGGCTGATCCTGCGGGACGATGGCCAGCACGGTTTCGGCGGGGCGGATCACCGCGCCAACGCTGAAGACCTGCATATCGTGCACGGCGCCAGCGAGCGGTGCGCGAATATCCAGCCGGTCGAGCTGTTCCAGCAGCGAGCGACGATTTTCCGCCAGCTGCAATTCCTTGCCTTCCTGATCGGAAAGCAGGCTGCTGGCCTCTTCCTGACGTTGCGATTGAAGCTGCAAGATCTGCAATTCGATTTCGGTGATCCGTTCGGCACTCTGGGCTTTGCGGGCAATGATGTCGCCGACAGAGCCAGCGAGCTGCGCCTTTTGCCGTTTCAGGGTCAGCACGGTCGAGCTTTGCGTCAGGCCCTTGTCGAGCAGGCTTTGCTGATTGGCCAGTTCCACTTCGATCAGCGCCACCTGTTCTTGCTGTGCGTCGAGCTGCGCCGATAGCCCGTCGATCTGACTGGCAATCTGGTCTTTGCGCTTTTCGAGCTGGGCGATGGAGGCGGCAAGATTATCGCGGCGCTGGGCAAAGAGGCTTTGATTGGTGGCAAGAATATCGGCCACTTCTGGATTGGATTTTGCGGCCTCCAGCAGATCCGCGCCAAAGGCGATCTGATCTGCGCCGTTGCGTTCGGCCTCAAGACGCCCGCGCCGGGCGGCAAGGTCATAAATCTGGCTTTCGGTGATGGCGAGAGCGCTTTGCAGGCGCTGCGGGTCGAGCTGGATCAGCACTTGCCCGGCCTCGACCATATCGCCCTCATGCACCTCAATCGCGGCAACCTTGCCACCATCCGGGTGCTGAACCACTTGCCGGTTTTGCTCGGTCTCGATCGCGCCAGGGGCGACGATGGCGCTGGCGATTTGAGTGGTCACAGACCAGGTGCCCAGCCCGCCAACCAGAGCCAAGAGCGCGAGGAAGCCCAGAAGCACCGGGCCGCGCGCCGTCCAGGCTTTAATCACATCCTGCTCAGCCATCAGCTTACCCCACCGGTTTTGCCTTCTACGGCGCTGGCCTGAATATGCTGGGCATTTTGCACCGTGCGCTGAAGGATTTCGTCGCGCGGGCCAAAGGCGCGGCTATTGCCGTGATCCAGCACCAGCAGCATTTCGCATTCGGCAATCGCCGAGGGGCGGTGGGCCATGATCAGCACCGCGCCGCCCGATGATTTGACCTCGCGGATCGCGTTGTTGAGGGCGATGGAGCCGTCATTATCAAGGTTGGAATTCGGTTCATCCAGCACCAGCAGAACCGGCTCGCCATACATCGCGCGGGCCAGACCGATGCGCTGCATCTGGCCGCCTGACAGCATGCCGCCGCCGCCCGTGACCAGCGTGTCATAGCCGTCGGGCAGGGCGAGGATCATCTCATGCGCGGCGGCCTTTTTGGCCGCTGCCACCACTGCGTCGTCGTCGGGCGAGACGGCGAGACCGGCGATATTCTGGGCGATGGTGCCGTCAAAGAGCTGCACCCGTTGCGGCAGATAACCGATATGGTCGCCCAAGACCGCAGGATCGAACTGATCCAGCGCGGCCCCGTCGAGGCGGATTTTGCCCCCGGCAGGGGCCCAGACGCCGGTGATTACCCGCGCCAAAGTCGATTTGCCCGCGCCTGACGGGCCGATCACGCCAAGCGCTTGCCCCGGCTTCACTTCGAAATTGACCATGCGCAGCGAGGCCTGCGCCTGCCCGGGGGGAACTACGGTGAGGTTTTCGGCCTTCAGATGGGCGCTGGGGCGCGGCAGTTGGGTGCGCGGCGGTTCGGTGGGCACGTCGCCGAGCAGCTCGACCAATGCCTGCCAGCCCTGGCGAGCCCGCTGGACGAGCTGCCATTGGTTGATCAGCATGTCGATCGGCGCCAGAGCACGGCCCAGCAGGATAGACCCGGCGATCATCGCCCCGCCGGTCAGCTCGCCGCGCAGCACCAGCCAGGCGCCAAGGCCGAGGATGGCCGATTGCAGAAACATTCGGAATGTACGGGACATGGCAGAGAACTGACCGGCCCGATCCGATGAGAGGATGGTGTCGCTCAGCGCGGCGCTGCGGGTGCGGTGCCAGCGTTCAAAGGCGTTGTTCGACATGCCGAGCGCGCTGACCATCTCGGCCTCGCTGCGCAGCTGCTCCGCCATGTGATCGGCTTGAATCGTCGCTTGGTTCGCCGCTCTGACCGGACCTGAGGTCAGCATCTGGTTCAGGATCGCAATCAGCACCAGCACGCCGCCCCCGGCCAGCGCCAGATAGGCCAGCCATGGGTGGAATATGGCGATCCCGAGTAGAAAGACCGGGGTCCAGGGCAGATCAAACAGAGACGCAAAGACCGGTGAGGAGAGCAGGCGCTGCACGGCTTCGAGATCGCGCAGCGTGTTGGAGGCGCGCAGATCGCCGCTGGCGCGGGTTTGCTGGCGCAGCACTGCGGAAAAGACCCGACGATCAAGCCGGGCCTGAAACCCGGCACCAATCCGCGCCAGAATGCGCCCGCGCGCGTAATCAAGCAGCCCCATCATAGCAAAGAGGAACGCCATCAGCAGGACCAGCGCCAACAGCGTGGCTTCGGATCGCGAGCCCAGCACCCGGTCATAGACCTGCAGCATGAAAAGCGGGCCGGTGAGCATCAACAGGTTTACGAAAACCGAGAAAAGCCCCGCCGCCCAGAATAATCCGCGGCTTTCCTGCCGCGCGGCGCGTAGCTCGCTCAGGGCCTGATCGCGTTTGATATTAGAAATGCTGCCCTGCCTTGCCATGTGGGTTTACGCTATCCCTTTCGTCAAAATACCTGAGATTTGATAACGTGCCGATCCTGGCACGTCATCACAAAACATGGGCCTTCCTGGCTCACTGATTGATCCCGAGGATCGACCGCAAGACGCCCAGCAGATTGTCGGTCGCCGGTGCTGTCGTGGTCGGGGGCGGGGCTTCGGTGCCTGGCATCACGGTGCCGTTTTCGACGCTGGGCGGCACGGCGGGGCGGATCATCGGCAGCGGAAGGGCTGGCAGGTTTTCCTCGACCCGGCTCATGGTCTGGCCCCAGATCTCGGCAGGCAATCCGCCGCCGGTCACGCCGGTTAGTGGGGTGTTGTCGTCATAGCCCATCCAGACCCCGGCGACGTAATTCGCGGTGAAGCCGATGAACCAGGCATCGCGGGCGGCGGTGGTGGTGCCGGTTTTGCCCGCCACTTCACGCCCGTCCAGATTGGCGCGGTGGCCGGAGCCATCGGTGACCACCCGGTGCATCATATAGGTGAGCTGTTTCGCTGCATCGGTCGAGATCACCCGCTCGCCAATCCCGCCTTCCTGTTCCATCAGGGGAGAGCTGTCGCCGAGCAATTTCAGCTCGACCAACCCGTAAGGGGTCACCGACGAGCCGCCGTTCAGGATGCCCGCATAGGCGCCGGTCATTTCCATCAGCGAGGAATCCGAAGCGCCAAGCGCCAGAGCCGGACCATCGGCGAGGTCGGATTGGATGCCAAACATCGACGCGACAGTGCGCACATTCTCGCGCCCCACGGCCTCTGACAATTTCACCGCCGGGATGTTCAGCGAGTCGCGCAGCGCGTCGGTCAGCGTGACCCAGCCGTAATTCTTGTTGGTGTAATTGGTCGGGCACCATTGGCCTGAACCGGGGATGTTCATGCAGAAGGGCGCGTCTTCGATCAGGCTGTCATAGCGCCAGCCCAGATCCAGCGCGGTGGCATAAACGAAAGGTTTGAAGGAGGAGCCGGTCTGGCGCTTGGTCATGGTGGCGCGGTTCCAATCGCCCGGCAGGGGGGTATCGCGTCCGCCGACCATGGCGCGCACGGCCCCATCGGCGCTCATCACCACAATCGCGGCTTCGGCTTTCGATTCCGGGCTGACCTTTTCCTCAAACACCCATTGCAGCGCTTCTTCTGCGGCTCTCTGGATTTGCGGATCAAAGGTGGTGCGGATGATCACATCTTCGGTGGTGTCGCGGGTCAGGAAAGACGGGCCGGAAGACATCACCCAATCGGCAAAGAACCCGCCCGCCCCGGCCTTGGCCGCTGGTGACAGTTGGGTCGGATGCGCGCGGGCATAGTCGGCCTCGGCGGCGGTGATATAGCCCTGCTCCTGCATCAGCTTGATCACCGTCAGGGCGCGCGCCCAGCTGCGTTGCAGGTTATTGGTCGGGTCATAGCGGCTGGGCGCGGTCAACGCGCCTGCCAGAATCGCCGCTTCGCCGATATCGACTTGCGAGGCGGATTTGCCGTAATAGCGCTGGCTGGCGGCCTCGAACCCATAGGCGCCGGAGCCCAGATAGGCGCGGTTCAGATAGATGGTGAGAATGTCGTCTTTCGAGAACTTCGCCTCCAGCCCCATCGCATAGATCGCTTCTTTGATCTTGCGCCACAGGGTGCTTTGGCGGCAATCGGCCTCGTATTCGGCTTCGGTCGCCCAGGTATCGGGATCATATGGATCGCCGAGGCAGAGCAGTTTCGCCACCTGCTGGGTCAGCGTCGAGCCGCCATGACCCGACAACGGCCCGCGCCCTTCGCTGAGGTTGATCCGTACCGCAGAGGCAATCCCGCGCGGGGACAGGCCGAAATGGCGATAGAAGCGTTTGTCTTCGGTGGCGACGACCGCATCTTTCAGTGCAGGCGAGACGGAGTCGGCGGTGACGATCCCGGCAAATTGTTCGCCGCGCCAGGCAAATGTATTGCCGTCGCGATCAAGCAGGGTGACAGAGCCACGCGCGCGGCCGTCAACAAGCTGCGTCAGCGGCGGGATGGTGGAAGCAAAGTAGAACACACCGCCCGCAACCAGCAGGCCAACAAGCACGGTGCCGATCACCGCGAGGCGCAGGCCAAGCCGGAACAATCCGCGGATCAGCAGCAGCGGCAGGGCGATGACCCAGGGCAGAGGGCGGCTGCTCTGCCGGTTGGGCCGCGGTTTGCGCGGCTTACGGGGCGGTTTGCCCGGGGGTGTTTTGCCAGAGGAACCACCAGTGGATTTGCCAGAGGTTTTGGCCCTGGTTGTTCTGCCCGGATAGCGCTTGTCTGCCACCAGTGGTGGACGTCGAGACCCGTTATTTGCCATTAGTAGCCCGCACCTGCTCGTGTTTTCGCGACCATAACGACTCGCTGCGCGGATGACGAGAGGCAAGCCGGTCTGCTGATGCAGTCGTGAATAAGTGCACAGCATTTAAGCGCCTAAAAATTAGGCATGCATCGCCAATTTTGCAGAAATTGTGGCAGTCCGCCTGTTTTCTAACCATTCCCACCCCCTGATTTCCTTGCCGCAAGGGCATCGGGCGGCGTTGCTGATCTGCGTAACGCAGGCGGGCCTGATCCGCACCTGGCATAAGGGGAAACACGTGAAACTGATCATTGCAGCGATCAAGCCGTTCAAGCTGGAGGAGGTGCGCGAGGCGCTCACCACCATCGGTGTCCGCGGCATGATGGTGACTGAAATCAAAGGCTTCGGCACTCAGTCGGGCCATACCGAAATCTATCGTGGCGCTGAATACGCGGTGAATTTCGTTCCGAAAGTGAAGCTTGAAATCGTCGTGGCAGACACGCTCGCCGATCAGGTTGTCGAGGCCATCGCCAAGACTGCCCAGACCGGAAAAATCGGCGACGGCAAAATCTTCACCCTGGATGTCGACAGCGCCCTGCGCGTGCGCACCGGCGAAACCGACGGCGACGCGCTTTAAGCCGGGCCAGACTGAGACAAGAGGACAGATAAGAGATGAAACTCACCAAATTTCTTCCCCTCGCAGCCACGGTGGCCCTTGTGCCCACCCTCGGCTTTGCGCAGGACGCGGCTGCTTCGCCGGCTGGCACTGAAGTCGGCTTTATTCTGAACACCTTCATGTTCCTGGTCACGGGTTTCCTCGTGATGTGGATGGGCGCTGGCTTCTCGATGCTTGAATCGGGTCTGGTGCGGTCGAAAAACGTGACCATGCAGCTGACCAAGAACATCGCGCTCTTCGCGATTGCTGCGATCATGTACTACCTGATCGGCTACAACCTGATGTATCCGGGCGATGCCTGGACGGTTAGCGGCATTATCGGTGCTTTCTCGACGACCTCGCTGGAGCCGGTTGGCGTTGGCGCGGGCGATGTTGACATCACCTACGCTTCGGTTGGCTCGGACTTCTTCTTCCAGCTGATGTTCTGTGCCACCACCGCTTCGATTGTGTCGGGTACTCTGGCCGAACGCATCAAACTGTGGCCCTTCCTGATCTTCACCGTTGTCCTGACCGGTCTGATCTACCCGATCCAAGCGTCGTGGAAATGGGGCGGTGGCTTCCTGGCTCCGGGTGAAGAAGGCGTGATCGATTTCCTCGACTTCGCTGGTTCCACCGTTGTGCACTCGGTTGGCGGCTGGGCTGCTCTGGCTGGCGCGCTGGTGCTGGGTCCGCGGATCGGCAAATACGGCAAAGACGGTAAGGTCAACGCTTTCCCGGGTTCGAACCTGACGCTCGCCACGCTTGGCACGTTCATCCTGTGGCTCGGCTGGTTCGGCTTCAATGGCGGCTCGCAGCTCTACATGGATACCGCTGGCAATGTGGCTGACATCTCGCGCATCTTCGCCAACACCAACACGGCTGCTGCCGGTGGCGCGATTGCCGCGATGATCCTGACGCAGATCCTGTACAAAAAGGTCGACCTGACCATGGTGCTGAACGGCGCGCTGGCTGGTCTGGTGTCGATCACCGCCGAACCGCTGACCCCGGGTCTGGGTGCTGCCACCCTGATCGGTGCTGTGGGCGGTATCCTGGTGGTCGTGGCTGTGCCGATGCTCGACAAGCTGAAAATCGACGACGTGGTTGGCGCCATTCCGGTGCACCTCGTGGGCGGTATCTGGGGCACGCTGGCTGTGGTTATCACCAATTCCGATGCGAGCCTCTTTGTTCAGATCAAGTCGATCGTGATCGTCGGCATCTTCACCTTCGTGGTCTCGCTGGTGGTCTGGCTGATCCTGAAAGCGGTGATGGGCATCCGGGTTTCGGAAGAAGACGAAGCCATGGGTCTCGACCGCGCCGAGCTTGGGATGGAGTGCTATCCCGAATTCACCACCGGCTGATCTCTCTCCAGACAAAGCCGAAAGACAGGCCCGGGCGTCAGCGCCCGGGCTTTTTGCTGTGAGTCGCCCCTGTCTTGCCGCCCCGTGCGCATTGGGCGCAAAAAATACGCCCTACCGCCTAATTATTGTGCAAATACCCGCGCGCTCCCAGATACGCCCGTTTTCTGAGCGGCTTTGCTTGCGAAATAATCGGCTCTGCCGTTGTTGAGGGCGAGATTGGCTCCGGGCGCTGCCCGCCCGACAAAAAGAGGGGAGACAAGGTGAAACTGATCATTGCAGCAATTAAACCGCACAAACTCGACGAAGTGCGCGAGGCCCTGATCGGCATCGGCGTGCGTGGCATGATGGTAACCGAGATCAAAGGTTTCGGCATGCAATCGGGCCATACCGAGATTTATCGCGGCGCCGAATATGCCGTGAATTTCGTGCCCAAGGTCAAAATCGAAGCCGTTGTAGACGATGCGCTTGCCGAACAAGTGGTCGAGGTGATCGC
>JARRIY010000016.1:0-17160 GCA_037379985.1 Maritimibacter sp. | reverse complement strand
CGATGGCACAGGGCACGGACCACTTTCAGGTCGTGCGAGATGAACAGGTAGCTAAGGCCGCGTTCCGCCTGCAATTTGCGCAAGAGCGCGATGATTTGTGCCTGTACCGAGAGGTCAAGCGCCGAGGTCGGTTCATCCAGCAGGATAAACTCCGGCTCCAGCGCAATCGCCCGGGCAATCGCCAAGCGCTGCCGCTGCCCACCGGAGAACTCATGCGGAAAGCGGTGGGTGATCGTGTCGGGCAGACCCGCATCGCGCAGGGCTTGCTGCACGCGGGCAAAGCGGTCTTTGGCATTCTTGCCGATGCCGTTGACGATCAGACCTTCTTCGATGATCTGCCGCACCGACATGCGCGGGTTGAGCGAGGCGAAGGGGTCTTGGAATACGATCTGCATCCGCGACCGGTAGGGTTTCATCTCTTTGCGGGTATTGGCCTCGATCTGGTTGCCGAGGAAACAGATCTCGCCATCATCCATATGGATCAGCCGCAGCAGGGCTTGGCCAAAGGTGGTTTTGCCCGAGCCGCTTTCGCCCACAAGCCCCAGCGTTTCGCCGCGCCGGATGTCGATATCCAGCCCGTCAGCGGCAACAAGGGTTGTGACCTCGCTGTTGAAAAATCCGCCCCGGCGCAGTTTGAATTCGACCCGCACATTCTTGCCATCCAGCACCTTGTCCGGTGTGCCAGACAGCGGCTCGGCTACGCCTTTCGGGTCGGAGGCGAGCAGGCGCTGGGTATAGGGATGCTGCGGCGAGCCAAAGATCGCCTCGGTCGGCCCTTCTTCCTGCACCTCGCCATGCTGCATGACATAGACATGATCGGCGAATTGGCGCACCACGGTCAGGTCATGGGTGATCAGGATCACCCCCATGCCGTATTTCCGTTTCAGCTCGTCGATCAGGTGCAGAATCTCGGCCTGCACGGTCACATCCAGCGCCGTGGTCGGTTCGTCCGCGATCAGCACGTCGGGGCGGTTGGCGAGCGCCATGGCGATCATCACCCGCTGACGTTGCCCGCCCGATAATTGGTGCGGATACTGGTTGATCCGCGCCTCGGGATCGGGCACGCGCACCTCGTCCAGCAGCTCGACCGCGCGGGCCAGTGCTGCCTTTCGCGACAAGCGCTGATGCAGCATGATCGCTTCGGCCAGTTGCGCCCCGATCTTGTAGACCGGGTTCAGCGAGGACATCGGTTCCTGAAAGATCATCGAGATCCGGTTGCCCCGCAGCGCCCGCATCTGGGCTTTGGACAGGCTTGCCATGTCGGTGCCGTCGAAGGTGATCTTCGACTGGTCCGAGACAATGGCCCGCTTGGAGAGCAGTTTCATGATGGCGCGCGCGGTGACGGATTTGCCCGAGCCGCTTTCGCCGACAAGCGCCGTGGTCTTGCCGCGATAAAGCGTGAAGGACACATCGCGCACCGCTTCGACGATGCCGCCTTCGACCTTGAAGGATACGGCCACGTTCTGCGCGTCTATGATCGGAGTCATCTTGTTCATGGCATCACCTAGTAGGGGTCAATCGCATCGCGCAGCCCGTCGCCGAGCGCGTTGAAAGCAAACACAGTGATCAGCACGAAGCCGACCGGCGACAGGATCCACGGGTAAGAACCGATGGCGGAAAACGTGCCCGCGTCCTGGAGCATCAGGCCCCATGAGATCAGCGGCGGTTTCACCGCGAAGCCGAGAAAGCCAAGGAAGCTTTCCAAAAGCACGATGGTCGGGATCCCCAGCGTGACCGAAACGATGACATGGCTGGTCACGTTGGGCAGGATATGGCGGGTGATGATGCGCCCGTCGCTGGCCCCGATGGCCTCGGCGGCGCGCACATAATCCACCCCGCGCAGGGCCAGTGTTTTGGATCGCACTTCGCGCGAGAGCTGCGCCCATCCCCGCCCGACGATCACCAGAAGGACAAAGCTGAGGAACAGCGTTGACGGGGCGGTGACGGGAATGAGTGTGGCGAGCGCCAGGAAGAGCGGCAAGTGCGGAAAGGCGAGTACGAACTCGACCACCCGTTGCAGCCACAGGTCGAACCGGCCACCGAGATAGCCCGAGGTGATCCCGACCATGGTGCCGATCATGGTGATCAGTGTGATCGAGATCAGCGCGATGGCCAGCGATATGCGGCTGCCGATGATGCCGCGCGACAGGATATCCCGCCCCAGCTTGTCGGTGCCCAGCACATGCAGCGGGGTTCCGTCTTCGGTACCGATGAAATGGCGCTGCATCGGGATGCCCAGCCAGTGATAGTCCCAGCCCTTGGCAAACAGCACGATTTTGCGCGGGTTGTCATAATCCGGGCCTGAGAGCGGCTGATAGGTGATCGGGTCGAGCGCATCGCCTTCAACGATCGGGAAAGACACCGGCAGAAGCCGCCAACCGGAATGCGGCCCCTCGCCGGGCACATACCACGATATTTTGGCGGGCGCGGCAAAGGCGTCATGGGCTGCCCTTGGTGCAACCGGGGCGAAGAACTCGGCGAAGACCGAGATGATCAGCAGCATGATGACCAGAACCAGACCGAACATGCCGGGCACGGAGCGGCGAAAGCGACGCCATACCAATGCGGGATAGCTTTGGCTTTCATGCGACACCGTCGAGATGCGGCGGTCTTCGCCTTCCTCGGTTTGGATCGGATCGGCGGGGTTGTTCACGAAATCGCTCATCATGTCCTCCCGACGCGGATGCGCGGATCGAGCAGCGCGAGCAAAAGGTCAGCAATGATATTGCCGATGATCAGGGTCGTGCCCAGCACCAGAAGCAGGGTCGCGGTGACATAGACATCGCCGATGCCCATCGAGCCGACAATCGCCGGGCCAACGGTGGCAAGGCCAAACACGATGGCGACTTCGATCTCGCCGGTCATCATATAGGGCAGGATCACGCCCTGATAGGCAACCAGAGGGTGCAGCGCGTTCGGCACCGCATGTTTGAGGATCACGGCACCTTCCGACAATCCCTTGGCGCGGGCCGATTCCACATATTGCGCGTTCAGCGTGTCCAGCAGATTGCCGCGCATGACGCGCATATTATAGGCCAGCCCGCCGAATGTGGCGATCAGCACCACCGGCCAGACATGCTGGACCAGATTCCAGAACTTCGCCCAATTGAAATCCAGCGGGCCCTGCCACCAATCCTGACCGCCGTAGCGCGAGGAAAAGAAGCTGCCCAGTTCCTGGACATTCAGCTTGAAGGCCAGAAGGTAGAGGATGATCAGCGCCAGCAAAAAGCGCGGGATCGTCATGCCGAGGAAGGACACGAAAGACAGGATCGTGTCGACCCAGCTGTATTGCCGTGTTGCCGCCAGAATGCCGAAGCTGATGCCAAGCAGCGAGGCGAAGAAATGGCAGGTCAGCGCGATGGCGATGGTGGCCGGAAGCCGTTCGCCCACCACTTCGGCGACAGGTTTGTTGTAGAAGAAGGAATGGCCGAAATCGCCGCCTGACAGGATACCCCAGATCCAGCGGAAATATTGCATGACCAGCGGGTCGTTGAGGCCGTATCGTACCCGGTATTCTTCTGCGGCGGCCGAGGCTGCGGCAGCAGAGGCACCCCCCTGACCGATCATGTTACTGCGGACGAAGTCGGCATAGTCACCCGGCGGCGCGTTGATGATCGCAAAGATGATGATGCTCATCACCATGAGGACGGGGACGGCCTGACCTATGCGTATGGCGAGAAAACGGAGCATGAGGGTCTACCTTGCTTGTCTTAAAGGAAGGGCGAGGATCGAAATCCCCGCCCCTCCGGGAGGATGTCGATCAGTTGGCCGTGGTCGGTCCGCTGCTCGACGGCAAGGTGTTCGGGTAGAGTTCCAGATCCTGCTGTTTCTCCGTCGGCACGTAGACACGTTCGCGGATGATATTGTCCTCCGCCCAGTTATACATGAAGATCGGAGCCCCAGCCGGGATGTTGGCAAAGCGCTTGTTGATGATCAGCGCACCCGGATAGGCGGTCAGGCCGATGCCGTACAGGTTCTCGGTATAGAGCGCCTGATACTGTTTCATCAGATCCACCCGTTTGCCGGCATCACGTTCGGTGATGAAGGCATTGACCACATCCACCATCTGTTGCTCGAAGGGCAGCAGATCCAGCTCGCCAGCCGAATTGGCCTTGTGGCTGTTGCGGGCGGTGCCCGGCCCCACAGGGGCAAGCTGGTCGGTTTGCTGAACAACCGTAATGAGCTCTTTGTCATTGCGCGCCAGGAACAGGTCGAATTGACCAGCGTCGCGTGCCGAGTTCGAGTCATTGAGCGCCAGCGATTTCAGCGTGGTGTTGATGCCCGCATCTTGCAGCATCGTCAGCACGCCTTCGGCCAGGTTCTTGTCGGTGGAGTAATCGACCGTGTGCAGGATCGTCACCGTGACATTGCCGTCACCGGCGGGCGAGCCTTCGGGCCAGTTATAGAACCCGTCGCCATCGGTATCCTTCAACCCGGCCTTTTCGAAATGCGCACGCGCGGTTTCGATGCTGAACGGGAAGTAGGTGGTGCTATCCGCATCGTAATACGATGTGCCGGGGATCAACCCGCCGGGATAGGGCACGGTGAACGGGCCTTTCACAAGGCTCGCGCCCAGACGTTCACGATCCAGCGCAAAAGACAGACCCATGCGGAATTCGGCGTTGCGGTTCAGTTCCCGCACCGCCTGCGCACGGGTATCCGGTTCGCCCCAGCCATTGCCGGACAGGTTCGGATAGATCGAATAGGAGATCGTGCGCGGACCAAAGGCCAGACGCGCGGGCGCGTCGGGATCGGCAGATTTGCGCAGGCTTTCGACGTAGTTTTCGGCCTGTTCGAGGTTGGAGAAATCGCCCGTTCCGGCAACCGCTTGCACATCCCGGTCGCCCCAGGTGGACAGACGGTAATGCATCTCGTTCAGATAGGGCAGTTGCTGGCCGGTCTCGTCGACTTTCCAGTAATAGGGGTTGCGGCGCAGGACGACGATATCATCCGAGCGGAATTCCACCGGAACCCAGGCACCCATGACCGGGAAGCCCATCTGCTCGGGTGGGAAGCCGTTGCGGAAATCGTCATAGCTGGCGTCGGAATAGCGCGGATGCTTGGTTTTGAGCACATGGCTCGGCCCCGGGCAGAAATTGCCATAGGCAAAGTTATAAAGCACGCTTTCCGGGAAAGCCTGCGGGAAGGTCATCGTGAAGGTGTAGTCGTCGATAATTTCGAGCGTGCCGTCCGCATAGGTGCCCTGAGTTGCGCCCATCAACGGGGTCAGTTCCGGGTCCATGATGATATCGTTCCAGTAGAACGCGATATCCTCGGTATCGAACGGATCACCATCCGACCATTTCGCGCCTTCGATCAGGTGCACGGTCAGCGTTTTGCCGTCGTCAGACCATTCCCAGCCCTTGGCAAGGTTGGGCAGCGGTTGCAGATCGTCGGGCTCGACCATGAACAGCGGCCCGGTGCGCGTCAGACATTCGGACAGGCCGATATCGATGCCGCCCCAGCCCTGGCTCTGGCCGCCCCAGAAGTTCCAGCCTTCCGGCCGACCGCCGATGACATGGCGCATCACATCGCCATAAACACCTGCGCCGTCAGGCATATTGGCCACTTTATAGACCAGCGGTTCGCGCGGCAGACGCTCGGCGACCGGCGGCAATTTACCAGCGCTCACGAAGTCCGAGACAAAGGCCGGTTCGGAATAGCTGTCGAGCGCCCGGTATTCCTGAATATCGGAGCGTTTGGAAAAAATCGGTTCCTGCTGGGCGTCGAAATTCGGCGGCGTGGGGGGCGAGGTCGGGGACATCATTTCGGCATGAAGGGCCAATGATGATGCACCGAGAAAGAGTGCTGCGGTTGCAGCACGGGTAGCATACTTCATTCTTGCTTCCTCCCTGGAAGTGGTCGGTACGAGTTCCCGGTAATCGCAGCGGACCTCCTCAAATCCGCCGTCCGGGCCCTCCTACGTCGCCCTATACTGCTCTGGACAGCAATAGTGTTTCCAAGTAACTTTTTCCGGGTTTCTAAGATTGGACCGAGAAGTCATGGCCAAGACGGACTCACGACAGAAGCAGGATCAGGCAAGTGCCCCGAGTCACGAGCGGCATTTCTACGCCGTCGACAAGGCTTTCGGCCGGTTCGGTATTCGCTTGTTTTCGCCCACCACGATGCCGTCGCCGCATTGGCATGGGCATATCGAGGCGAACTATCTGACCGGCGCGTCGATGATCTATGATTTCGACGGCGAGCGTGTGGTTGTGCCGCCGGGGCAGCTGGTGATTTTCTGGGCCGGGGTGCCGCATCAGCTGACCGAGCTTATTCCCGATGGCACCGGCAAACCGAAGCTGGCCAATATCTATATCCCGGTCGACAGCTTTCTGTTCATGACCCATATTTCCGAAATGCAGGTGGCTCTGCTGGGCGGGGCGTTGGTCTTTCTGCCCTGTGAGCTTTGCGATTTCAGCGATATCGAGCGTTGGTATCGCGATTACAGGTCGAACGATTTCGAGCGGCTTGAAATCATGCGGATCGAGCTGAATGCCAAGCTGCGCCGCGCCCTGACCGCTGAGAACGAGTGGATCCGGCAGCCGGACTCGCACCGCCCGGATCAGCGGGCGCTGTCATCGACCAATGTCGGCCATGTGGTTGAAATGGTCCGCTTTATTCTCGAACATCTCAGCGAGCCGATCACCAATGCCGATGTTACGGCGGTGACGGGGCTGCATGAGAATTACGCGATCTCGCTGTTCTCGCGGGTGATGCGCATTCCGATCAAACGGTTTCTGATCCGGATGCGTCTGATGCGCGCCCGCGCCCTGCTGATCGAAAGCTCCGAGGCGATTGCCAAGGTCGCCGAAGATGCCGGGTTTTCATCGGTCAGCCAATTCTACGATCATTTCAAATCGGCCTATGGCGTCTCGCCGCACGCGATGCGCAAAAGCTACGCCGCGATGCAGCTCAGATAGGCGCGCGCTCGGGGGCGTGTTCAAACAAATGGCCGGCCACCTGAGACAGGGGCCGACCATGAGGGCGATCATCTGTTAGAGACGCCGCCGGGATTATGCCGTTCAATCGTTGCCGCGCACGGTCTGGGTTTGCTCGCCCAGCCCTTCAATCCCAAGATGCATGACGTCTCCGCCCTTGAGATAGACTTGCGGGTTTTGCCCAAGGCCGACACCGGGAGGGGTGCCGGTGGAGATCACGTCGCCGGGCTGAAGGCTCATGAACTGGCTGCAATAGGAGATCAGGAAGGGGATCTTGTAGACCATGGTTTTGGTCGAGCCGTCCTGAAAACGGTGGCCGTTGACCTCAAGCCACATGTGCAGGTCATCGTAATCGCCAACCTCATCCGGCGTTACCAGCCAGGGGCCGGTGGGGCCGAAGGTATCGCAGCCTTTACCCTTGTCCCAAGTGCCGGAGCGTTCGATCTGGAATTCGCGTTCCGAGACATCGTTGACGACGCAGAAACCGGCGACATGGGCCATCGCATCCGCTTCGTCGATATAGCTGCCGCCAGTGCCGATCACGACGCCAAGCTCGACCTCCCAATCGGTTTTTTCCGACCCACGGGGGATTTGTACATCGTCATCGGGGCCGACAACGGCAGAAGTCCATTTGTTGAAGATCACCGGCTCGGGCGGCACGGGAATGCCGGATTCCGCCGCGTGATCGGCGTAGTTCAGGCCGATGCAGATGAATTTGCCGATATTGCCAACGCAAGCGCCAAGGCGCAGGTCGTCTTGCGGGGTGCCGGGAACCAGCGGAAGATCGGCAGGGTTCAGCGATTTGAGCTTTGCAATTCCCTCTGCGCTCAGGGTGGCGCCGGAAATATCTGAGACGTGGTCTGACAAATCTCTCACACGGCCATCGTCATCCAACAGACCGGGTTTTTCTTGGCCGACAGGCCCATAGCGCAGAAGTTTCATGTGTTATCCATTCTCGTCGAACAGGGAAACGGCCCGCCGGTCTCAGGCGGGCCGCATATTATGTATGTTCTATATCAGTCGTAGAGGACAGCGGCGATCTTGGGATCGTCGATATTCTCGGAGGTGTAGTAGTAGAAGCCGGTGTCGATGATCTTGGGCAGCTCTTCACCGTTGATCGCCGCAACAGCCGCGCGCACGGTTTCATAGCCGATCCCAACCGGGTTCTGGGTGATCGCGCCGGTGATCAGACCTTCGCGAACGGCGGTGGTTTGCGCCAGACCGGAGTCAAACCCGATGATGGCAATGCCGGAGGCATCACGTTCACGCACAGCGTTCATCACACCGATGGCCGAGCCTTCATTGGTGCCGAAGATCCCCTTAAGATCGGGGTTGGCGATCAGGATCGCGTTTGCCACTTCGGTGGATTGAAGCTGATCGCCCGCACCATACTGGACGGTGACAACTTCGATATCCGGATAGGCTTCGGCGATGCGATCAAGGAAGCCATCGCGACGATCGACGCCGGTCGAGCTGGTCTGGTCATGGGCGACAACGGCCACTTTGCCCGAGCCACCAATCGCTTCGGCCATCTTGTCAGCGGCAAGGGCGGCTGCGGCGCGGTTGTCGGTGGTGGCGGTGGTCACGGGGATGTCGCTGGCAACGCCGCTGTCAAAGGCGACAACCGGAATACCGGCTTCGCTGGCCTGACGCAGAAGCGGGATCGCGGCCTGGCTGTCGAGAGCGGCAAAGCCGATGGCCGCCGGTTTGTTGGCCAAAGCTGCGGCGAGCATGTCGATCTGACGGTCGACCATGGTTTCATTATCCGGGCCTTCAAAGGTGATCCGAACGCCAAACTCATCAGCGGCTTGCTGGGCACCCTGTTGGACGGCCTGCCAGAACTGGTGCTGGAAACCTTTCGAGACCAGCGGGATATAGATTTCATCTTCGGCGAAAGCTGCGGGGCTGGTGGCCATGAGCGTGGCTGCACTCAGAAGGCCCATCAGGGTACGACGTGACAACATTGTTATTCCTCCGTTTATGTTGTTCTCAGTTTTAGAAGGCGGCGATTATCCTTCGCCGCCCGGGACGTTTGGGTGTCTCTTGTTATGATTTTCCGCGGCGCACCATGTCGGCATAGACCGCGAGAATGATGATCGCGCCGGTGACGACGGTCTGCCATTCCTGCGCCACCGAGAGCACGCGCAGCCCATTGGTGAGGACCGCCATGATCAGCGCCCCGATCAGGGTGCCAAGGATGGTGCCGCGCCCGCCAGACAGGGACGTGCCGCCGATCACCACCGCTGCGATGGCTTCAAGCTCGTAGCCCAGACCCAAGGCCGGCTGGGCCGAGTTCAGGCGCGAGGCGATCAGGATGCCGGCGATGCCGCAGATGCCACCGGCGAGGGCATAGATCGCCATCTTCCAGCGATCCGTGTTGACGCCCGACAGGCGCACGGCCTCTTCGTTGGAACCAAGCGCGAAGCAATAGCGGCCCAGCACCGTGCGGCCCAGAATATAGGAAGCAGCCATGGCGACGATGAACAGGATCATCACGCCGTTCGGAATGGGCAGGGCGGGAATGATGTCGCCGATCAGCGAGCCGCGCGAAATCTGATCAAAGCCCGGCGTGTCGTTGAAATAGATCGGACGGGTGCCCGAGACCACTAGCGACAGACCCTTGAGGATCAGCATCATGCCAAGCGTGGCGATGAAGGGCGGGATTTTCATCTTGGCGATGAAGGTGCCCGACAGCAGGCCCGAGGTTGCGCCCACACCGATGGCGGCAAGCACACCAAGGGGCAGGGGCATCCCGGCATTGGTCAGGACCACACCGGCGATGACGGCGGTGAAGGTCATCAGGGTGCCGACCGACAGGTCGATGCCGCCAGTGATGATCACCAGCGTCGCGGCGATGGCCAGCACCCCGTTGACCGAGGTCGCCTGCAAAATCGCGATCATGTTCGACATTTGCATGAAATTGCCGGAGGCCAGCGAGAAGCCGATCAGCAGCACGATCAGACTGGCGAAGGCCAGAATGCGCTGATGCGCGCCGGTGTCGATCAAATGCGCGAAGATAGATTTGGGTTTTTTCGGTTCGCTTATAACGCTCATTGATCCCCTCCCGTGGGCGCCATCACCGCTTCGCGTTGCGTGGCCAATTTCATGATTTCTTCTTGGGTTGCCGAGGCACCGCCCGGCAGCACGCCGGTCAACCGGCCTTCGCACATCACCGCGATACGGTGGCTGAGGCGCAGAATTTCGGGCAGTTCCGACGATATGACGATGATCGCCCGGCCCTGGCTGGCCAGCTTTTCGAGCAGCTTGTAGATCTCGGATTTCGCGCCAACGTCGATGCCGCGTGTGGGCTCGTCAAAGATCAGGATGTCGCAATCGCGCAGCAACCATTTGGCGATCACGACTTTCTGCTGATTGCCGCCCGAGAGCAGCCGCACTTCCTGCTGATCGGACGGGGTGCGGATGCCAAGCTGGTCGATATAGCTCACGGCGGCGTCTTGCATCGCTTTCTCGTCCAGCACGCCAAGGGGGCTGGTGAAGCGTTCAAGGCTGGCCATGGCGACATTGGCGCGCACATCCATCCCCAGAGCGACGCCGAAATGCTTGCGGTCTTCGGACAGGTAGCCAATGCCCGCCGCAACCGCGTCGCTGGGCGAGCTGATATTGCAGGCCTGCCCATGCACCTTGATCTCGCCGCTGTCGCGCATATCGGCGCCAAAGATCGCCCGGGCAACTTCCGTCCGGCCCGCGCCCATCAGGCCCGCAAAGCCAAGGATTTCGCCCTTTTTCACTGAAAACGAGACATCCTTGATTTCGCGACCACGATTGAGGCCGGTGACTTCCAGCGCCACTTCGGCATCGGATGTGTCGGGCACTTGCAGCGGCTCTTCGGTGACTTCGCGGCCCACCATCATCGAGATGATCTGGCTGATCGGTGTGTCGGCGGCCTGAACGGTGCCAACATACTCGCCATCCCGCATGACCGTCACGCGGTCGGCGATCTGCTGCAGCTCGTCCATCTTGTGGCTGGTATAGATGATGCCGACGCCATCGGCCTTGAGCTGACGGATGATCACGAAAAGCTCGGCGATTTCCGCGTCGTTCAGCGCTGCCGTCGGTTCGTCCATGATCAGAACCCGGGATTTGTAGGACAGCGCTTTGGCGATCTCGACCATTTGCTGCTTGGCGATGGTCAGCGACCCCACCAGCGCCTTGGGGTCAAGGTTCAGATTCATCATCGCAAAGATGTCGGCGGCGCCCTGATTCAGCGCGGCCTCGTCCAGCCGGCCAAAGCTGCGGCGCGGCTCGCGGCCGATAAAGATGTTCTGCGCCACGGTCAGATCGTTCATCAGGCTGAGTTCCTGATGGATCATCCCGATGCCAAGGTCTTGCGCCTCGCGCGGCCCGTTCGGTTCGACCAGCTCACCGGCGACGATCATTTCGCCGCCATCGCGCTTGTAGATCCCCGAGAGGATTTTCATCAGCGTCGACTTGCCCGCGCCATTCTCGCCCATCAGGGCGTGAACCTCGCCTTCGCGCAGGTTGAACTGAATATTCTTCAGGGCGTGGACGCCGGGAAATCGTTTTTCGATCCCGGTCATCTCTACGATTGTTTTCATGTTACGAGCCCTCCCAAGCGCGATGTTCCGCCGCTAGATTGTCACGCCGCCATCGACCGACAGGCATTGCCCCGACATGAAGCTGCTATCGTCGGACAGGGCGTAGACAATGATCGGGGTCAGGTCATCGACCGTGGACAGACGCCCCATCGGTTGCCGCGCAATGAAGTCTTTTTCGGCCTGAACCGGATCAGGGGCCGCCGCGATCCGGCCACGCAAAGACGGGGTATCGACCGTGCCGGGGCACAGGCTGTTGCAGCGAATGCCTTGGCCGACGAAATCAGCCGCGATGCCCTTGGACAGGCCGATCACCGCCGCCTTGGTGGCGCCGTAAGCGGTGCGCATCGGGAAGCCTTTGATCGAGGAGGCCATCGACGACATGTTGAGGATCGAGGCGGTGCCGGTTTCCTGCGCGCGGCGCAACAGGCCCGGCAGGAAGGCCCGGCACATCCGCACCATCGAGGTGATGTTGAGGGTGACGGAGGTTTCCCAATCCGCATCGGAAACGTCGAGGATGGTGCCGTTATGGACCATGCCCGCACAGTTGAAGAGGCCATCCAGATCAGGAAGCTCCGCCGCCAGCGCGTTGATCGCGTCAACATCTGTCACGTCCAGATACAGGGCTGTGATCCGATCATCTTCCACCGCCAACGTGGCCAGAGCTTCGGCGTTGATATCTGTCGCGATCACTTTGGCACCCGCAGCCGCACAGGCCAGCGCGGAGGCCCGGCCAATGCCCTGACCCGCAGCCGTTACCAATATCGTTTTGCCCGATAGTTTCATTCTCGCCCTCCCAGAATTGTTTGTCGCGATCACATCACCGCGCCGATTTGCCAGGGCACGAATTCGACCCCGCCAAAGCCCAGCTCTTCGCTTTTGGTCTGCTCACCCGAGGCGACGCGCAGGAACAGCTCGAACATCTCGGCGCCTTTTTCCTCAAGGCTGACGCCCTCGGTGACGATATCGCCGCAGTTCAGATCCATGTCGTCGGTCATGCGGGCATAGACATCGGAATTGGTGGCAACCTTGATGCAAGGTGTCGGCTGGTAGCCCGACACCGACCCGCGCCCGGTGGTGAACACGATCAGATTGGCCCCCGAGGCGATTTGCCCGGTGACCGAGCAGGGATCGAAGCCGGGGCTATCCATGAAGACAAAGCCGCGCTGGTCGATTTTCTCGGCGAATTTGTAGACCTCGCTGAGCGGGGCCGAGCCGCCTTTGGCAACCGCGCCGAGCGATTTTTCAAGGATCGTCGTCAGCCCGCCGCGCTTGTTGCCGGGCGAGGGGTTGTTGTCCATCTCGCCATGATTGCGCGCGGTGTAGTCTTCCCACCAACGGATAAGGTCGATCAGCTTCTGACCAACCTCGGGCGTTGCGGCGCGCCGGGTCAGAAGGTGTTCGGCCCCGTAAATCTCAGAGGTTTCCGACAGGATCGAGGTGCCGCCATGGCGCACCAGCAAATCCGAGGCCACACCAAGCGCCGGATTGGCGGTGATGCCGGAATGGCCGTCGGAGCCGCCACATTGCATGCCCAGCATCAATTCCGACACCGGGGCAGGGGAGCGGGTGGCGCTGTTGGCCTGTTCCGCGATGCCGCGAAGCTCGGTCAGACCGCGCTCGATGGTTTTGCGGGTGCCGCCTTCGCCCTGAATGGTCATGTAACGCAGCACGCCATCGGCGCGGATCGGGCGACCGCCAACAAGATCGGCCACCTGCATGACCTCGCAGCCCAGCCCGACCAACAGGATGCCGCCGAAATTCGGATGCTGGGCATAGCCCGACAGAGTGCGGAACAGGGTCGCGTAGCCTTCATTCTCGCTCGACATGCCGCAGCCGGTGCCATGCACGATGGGAACGATCCCGTCGACATTGGGAAATTCGTCCAGAAGCCCGCTTTTTTCAGCCGCTTCCGCAATGAATTTCGCCACAGAGCCCGAGCAGTTCACCGAAGTCAGAATGCCGATATAGTTGCGCGTGCCGACCCGGCCATCGGCGCGGTGATAGCCTTGGAAGGTCCGCTCTTCGTCAATCGCGGGCAGGGCGGCATTCTGGCTGGCAAAGGCGTAATCCTGCGTATGCTCGCCCATCCCGAGATTGTGCACATGAACATGGTCGCCGGGCGCGATATCGGTTTTCGCCTGACCGATGATCTGGCCGTAGCGCAGCACGAACTCACCTTTGGCGATCTGCGCCGTCGCGATCTTGTGGCCGCGCGGGATGTCTTGCTGGATCGGGGCAGGGACGCCCTCCAGATGATCACCGGCCGAGAAATCGCGCAGCGCAATGACGACATTGTCGGATTGCTGCAGGCGGATGGATTCGGCAAAAGCTCTCATAAGGCGTTGTTCCCTTAAATTTTCCACCCTCGACACGGGGCGGCGCTATAATGAATGTTAGATTGACAAATAAGACTAGTCAACTAACATGTTAGTATGAAAGACGACGAAATGCCCACCGATCTTCCCATCGCGGCCCTGCCGGAGCTGAAAAACTTCAGCGGCTCACTCGCTCAGCGGGTGTATAAGGCTTTGCTTCAGGCAATCCTTTCCTTGAGCTATCCGCCGGGCACGGTTTTGCAAAAGGCCGTTATTTGCGAGCAATTGGGCGTGTCGCGCCACCCGGTCTCCGAGGCGATTACGCGCCTGGCCGCCGAAGGGCTGGTTGATGTCGTGCCGCAATCTGCAACCACGGTTTCCAGCTTCTCGCTCGATGAAATTCGCGAAGCGATGTTTCTGCGCGAAGCTCTGGAGGTGGCCGCCGTTCGCAAAGTGGCGGCGCAACACACAGAGGAACAATTCACCCGCCTGTCGCGCAATGTCCGGCTGCAAAAGCTTCTGGCCGATGATGACGATCGCGATGGGTTTTACGAGGCAGACGAGGAATTCCATGCGCTGATCATGGAATTCACCGGCTATCCCAAGCTCTCTGCCGTCGCCTCGTCGGTATCGCTGCAACTGAAACGCGCGCGGCTCTTGTTGTTGCCGCAGTCGGGCCGCCCGGCGGAAGCCGCCGCTGAACACCAAGCCATTCTGGACGCCATCCAAAATCGCGATGCTGACAAGGCTGTGGCGCAGATGCGCCTGCATCTGGGGCAGTTGATTTCGCAATTCGAGCCGTTGGAAAAACAGCGTCCGGAGCTCTTTCGCCCATAGCCTTCGCCGATCCCCGAATTTTCTAAGGACCGACCCATGACCCCATCTGACAGGACTCTCCTGAACAGCCGGACTAACACTCCGGTCCCCCTGACGCGTATGGGGTTTGGTGGGGCACCCTTGGGAAATCTCTATCGCAAGGTCAGCGAGGCCGACGCGCAAGCAGCCCTGCAAGCGGCATATGATGCGGGGATCCGGTATTTCGATACGGCGCCGCAATACGGGCTAGGGCGATCTGAGATGCGCATGGGGGCCGGGATTGCCCGGTTTGGGCGCGATGACATTCAACTTGCCACCAAGGTGGGGCGGTTGCTGCTGGATTGCGAACCCGATGAGGTGACGCCCGAAGCCTTTGTCGACACGCCGCAGAAACGCATCCAGTTCGATTATTCCTATGACGGCGTGATGCGCAGCTATGAGGAAAGCAAAGCCCGGCTTGGCGTCGATAAGATTGATATTCTGCTGGTGCACGATGTTTGCGCCTTTTCGCAAGGCTCGCAGGAGGCAAGCGATGCACGGGTGCGCGAGCTGTTTTCGGATGGCGGCTATCGCGCCCTTGTCGAGCTGCGCGATGCGGGCGAGATCGCGGCGATTGGTGCGGGCGTGAACGAATGGCAGGTGTGCGAGCGCCTGCTGGGGCTGGGCGATTTCGATGGCTTCCTGCTGGCCGGGCGCTATACGCTGCTCGAACAGGATGCGCTCGACAGCTTTCTGCCGCTTTGTGAACAGCGCGATGTTGGGATCATTCTGGGCGGGCCGTATAATTCCGGCATTCTTGCCACCGGCGCCATCGAGGGCGCGCGCTATAATTACGAGGCCGCGCCGGAGCATATTCTGGAGCGTGTGCGCCAGATCGAAGCGGTTTGCGCGGCGCATGACACGCCGCTGATCGCCGCCGCGCTGCAATTTGTGCTTGGCCATCCCAGCGTGAAAACCGTGGTGCCGGGCGCGGTAAGTGCGGCGGAAGTCGAGGCGAATGTCGCCCTGCTGAACACAGTGATTGACCCATCCCTATGGTCGGATCTGCGCGGTGAAGGCTTGATCCGCGCCGATGCACCGCTGCCTTCGGAGGCCCAGAATGCTGCGTAATATCCCCCCGATCCTGTCGCCCGATCTGCTCTATACCCTGCGCGCGATGGGGCATGGCGACGAGATCGTCATTGCCGACGCGAACTTCCCGGCCACCAGCATGGGCCAGCGCTGCATTCGCCTTGATGGGGTCAGCGCAACCGATGTGCTCACCGCGATCCTGACGGTCATGCCGCTTGATAGTTTCGTCGATCAGCCGGCGCTGACGATGCAGGTGGTGGGCGATCCTGATGCCGTGCCGCCGATCTGCAGCGAGTTTGCCGCGATCATCGACAGGGTTGCCGATAATCCGGCCACCCCCGGCACCTTGGAACGCTTTGCCTTTTATGAGCGGGCGAAAACCGCCTTTGCGATTGTCCAGACCGGCGAGCAGCGGATTTATGGCAATATCATCCTGAAGAAAGGCATCATCGCGCCATGAGGATTGATGCCCATCAGCATTTCTGGCGGCTGGATCGCGGCGATTATGGCTGGCTGACGCCGGAGATGGGCCCGATCTATCGAGATTTCGAGCCGGAACATCTGCGCCCGCTTCTGGAGGCCTCACAGATCGAGGGCACGGTGCTGGTTCAGGCCGCGCCGACGCTAGCGGAGACGGAATTTCTTCTGTCTCTCGCCGAGCAGCATTCTTTCATCAAAGGCGTTGTCGGTTGGGTCGATTTTGACAGGGCCGACGCCCCCAAGGATATCGCGCGTCTGGCCGCGCATCCCGCGCTGGTTGGGCTTCGACCGATGATCCAAGACATCCCTGACCCCGACTGGATGCTGCGCCCGGATCTGGCCCCCGCCTTTGAGGCGATGATCGCGGCGGATCTGACCTTTGACGCGCTGACATTGCCGCACCATCTGGGCGCGCTGAAACAGCTTCTGCGCCGCTATCCCGAGCTGCGCAGCGTGATTGATCACGGCTCAAAGCCGCGTATTGCCGAGCGGGCGCGGGATGGCTGGTTTGACGACATGGCCGAGCTGGCCGAGACCACAAATGCCTATTGCAAGTTTTCCGGTCTGGTTACGGAAGCGGGCAATGATTGGGGGGCTGACGATCTGCGCCCCCATAGCGATCACCTTCTGGCGACGTTCGGAGCCGGGCGGCTGATCTGGGGTAGCGATTGGCCCGTCTGCACCCTCGCGGCGTCCTATCAGGAGTGGATCACAACGGCTGAGGCGCTTCTGGCCCAACAGAGCGACGAGGAGCGGCGCGCCATCTTTGGCCTGAACGCGATCAGCGCCTACGGGCTTTGATCCGTAGGCGCTATTGCTTTCTGCCTGATCCGCAAAGTGGGGCAGGGGGGCTAGATCACAGCGCTACCCACTCCGCGTTGCTTGCTGAGGATGCGACGCAGGCAGTGATGAAGCGCATCCCGTCCATACCCGACGTGATCCCGGGCAGAACCCCCATCG
>JARRIY010000015.1:0-30716 GCA_037379985.1 Maritimibacter sp. | reverse complement strand
CCACCCGCATTCTGGCGCGCGAGCTGCCCGCCGAGACCGCGTTTATCGGCTTTGCCGGGGCGCCGTGGACGGTGGCGACCTATATGATCGCCGGGCGCGGCACGCCCGATCAGGGCCCCGCGCATAAGCTCAAGGATGAGAACCCGGTGTTGTTCGGCAAGATCATTGATCTGCTGACCGAAGCGACGATTGAATACCTGTCAGAGCAGGTGAAGGCCGGGGCGGAATGCGTGAAGATCTTCGATAGCTGGGCCGGGTCGCTGAAGGGTGAAGATTTCATCCGCTACGCGCTGGAACCCACCAAGCGCATCACCGCAGAGCTGAAAGCCCGTCATCCCGGCTTGCCGGTGATCGCCTTCCCGCGTGAGGCGGGCGAGCATTATATCGGCTTTGCCAAGGCCACCGGCGTGGATTGCGTGGCGCTGGACAATTCCATCACGTCGGAATGGGCGGCGGAAAATGTGCAGGTGGATGGTTGCGTGCAGGGCAATCTTGATCCGAAGCATATGGTCACCGGCGGCGATGATCTGGTGCGCGAGACCCGCAAGGTTGTGGAGGCGCTGAAAAACGGCCCGCATATCTTCAATCTCGGCCATGGCATTACGCCCGATGCCGATCCGGAAAATGTGCAGCTGATGATTGATACGGTGCGCGGGGGCTGAGTGCCCCGGCGCAATGGGTTCAGATCATCGGGTCATGGGCCCATTGCAACAGGGCCTGACGTTGGCGTGGGCGACAGGAGAGATCGCCCACGATGCAATTGGCCCGGATTTGTCCGGCATGGCGGGAAAATGCCCGCCAGCGCTTGATCTGGATATCGTCGATCTCTGGCAGGCGACGGCCCAGATAATAGCGGCAATACCACTGGAACCAGCCGCGTGGGTCCGGTCCGTAGATCCATCCTTTTTCGCGCCAGACCGAGAGCGGCTGGCGGCTTTTCACCCCGAAGAAATTGAGCGTCGGGTCGGGCCTGTCGGAGAGCTTTGCCCCGGCAAACCACCCGGCCGGAAATTCGTCCCTACAATCGTTGAGATATTTCCCTTCAAACACACCCATGGCGAGCATCTCGGCCGGGCTCAGATACGGGGTGAACCCGGCGGCGAAATCTGCCCCCTCCGGGGCATCAAGCCGGTAGGAATAGCCCGTCTGCATCCGGTCGGACACATGGATGATATCGCCGGGTGTCAGACCCATTTTGCCATCGGCGGCAGGCTCATCAGTACCGCGTCGGGGTTGTGACCAGTGGCGAGGCCGAATTTGGTGCCGCGATCATAGACGAGGTTATATTCGGCATAGAGGCCGCGATGGGTGAGCTGCGTGTCTTTGTCGGCCTCATTCCACGGCGTGTTGCGGTGGGCCTCGGTGACCGGCAGGAAGGCGGGCAGGAAGGCGCGGCCCTCATCCTGGGTGAAGGCAAAATCAGCCTCCCAATCGCCGGTGTTGAGATCGTCATAGAAGATGCCGCCAACACCGCGCGCCCGGTTGCGGTGGGGGATGTAGAAGTATTCGTCGGCCCAGGCTTTGAACTGGGTGTAGTAGGACGAATCATGGGCATCGCAAGCGGCTTGCAGCGCGGCATGAAAGCTTGCGGTGTCATCTTCATATTCGATGCAGGGGTTCAGATCGGCGCCGCCGCCGAACCACCAGGCGGAGGGCGTCCAGAACATACGGGTGGTCATGTGACCGGCCGGGGTGTGCGGGTGTTGCATATGCGCCACCAGAGAAATGCCCGAGGCCCAGAAGCGCGGATCCTCTTCGATCCCGGCAACGCCGCGCGCGGCCATGCTTTTCTGTGCAGCCTCGCCAAGGGTGCCGTAAACGGTGGAGATATTCACCCCGACCTTTTCAAACACCCGGCCGCCGCGCATCACGCTCATCAACCCGCCGCCCGCATCGCTGCCATCCTCTGAGCCGCGCGTGGTTTCGCTGACGTCGAATCGCCCGGGCGGCTGATCTGCGAAGGGGCCGCTGGTCTGGCTGTCTTCCAGCGCCTCGAAAGCTGCGACAATGTCGCCGCGCAGGGTTTTGAACCATGCCGCGGCGCGGGATTTTTCGGTGTCCATCATATCAGCCATGCGGGCCTCCTGTTCGCTATCCGACCGGGCTAGCAGGAAAAGGCCGATGCGGCAAAGGGGCGTTTGCAGGGGGCACGGGGCAGGGTAGGCTTGCTGAAAAGGAGACCGCCATGCGTTTGCTTGCCCTTGCCGCCCTTGGTTTGCCGATGGTGCTGTCTGCCTGTGCCCTGACCCCGCGCCAGCAATGCCAGGCGCCTTATTTCAGCGAGCTGAATACGGTTCGCGAGGAATTGCGGGCGACAGAGCTGCGACTCCAGCGCGGATACCGGCTGGAACCGGCGAGATTTGAGTTTGGGCTGCATTATTGCGAACGCTTGTTCGGCGCTGTGCATTTGTGCAGCGCGGAGGATGGCGAGCCGATGTTTGATAAACGCCCGATCAGCCGGGCGGCAGAGCTGGCCAAGCGCGATGCCTTGTTGCAGGAGCAGCTGCGGCTGAACGAAGCTCTGGCGCAATGCACGGTGCAATACCCGGAAGCGGAATGAAAAAAAGCCGGAGCACGAGGCCCCGGCCAGTCCTTCAGGGAGAACGTAAATTCTAATGCGCCATCAGTACCGGGACTTCTGAGCGCTCAAGCATGTTGCGGGTGGCCCCGCCAAGGATCGATTCGCGGAAGCGCGAATGGCCATAGGCGCCCATCACGATCAGATCGGCATTGATATCGCTGGCATGGCGCAGCAGCACATCGCAGATCGACGGCATAGTTTTCGACAGCACCGAGACTTCGGGGCGCACGGCGTGACGGCTGAGCATCTGGCTGAGCGCGCCGCCGGGATCAGAGCGTTCCGGCCCGTGCTGGGGCGGGTCGACAATGGCCACATTCACCGTTTCCGCGCCTTTCAGGAACGGCATCGCCGCGCGCACCGCCCGCAGGGCTTCGGTGCTCTCATTCCAGGCGATCAGCACGGTTTTGATTTCTTCGGGAAAAGCCTTTTCATCAGGCTGAATCAGCACCGGCACATCGCCGTCAAACATCGCGGCCTCGACAATGGCCTCGCATTCATAGCCGCGCCGGGCACCATAGGGGCGGGGCAGCACGACGAGGTCGGAAAACCGTGCGCGATGGGCAATCAGCCCGTTCAGGGCCACCATCTGGGCCGATACGGCTGCGGCTTCCCAGTTAAAGGTTTCGCCGGTCAGAAGTGCGCGCGCCTTGGCTTCCAATTCCTTGGAATCTTCCCGGGCTTGCGTGAGATTATCCTGCACGACCATCGCGTTAGCACCGGCGTAGTAGAAGCCGGGTTGGGTCCGGTCCAGCCCAAGGCAAAGCACATCGAGATGCGCGTCGGTCTGACGCGACAGGTCGATAGATGCCTGCAGTGACGCAGCGTTTGTTTCAAGGTCTGTCAGGACCGTTGTGATTGTCCGATAGGCCATCGTACTGCCCTTTCCTGGCGGCCCCGGCATGTGCCCGGGCCTGTCTTGCCCTATGAGGCTGCATCCGCCGGGGGTGGTCTGCCTTGATATGGGTCAAGGGTCCGGTCGGATCGCATCAAGGGGGTGCGGCGACAGGGCGCGGGGGGCAGGAGCAAATTGACATGGATCAAAGCAGTTGGGGGGGATACCGTTCAAACCCACGAAAGTCGACGATTGTCCCCACGATCGTGGTGTATCTGCGTGAGCGTTTCGCCGACAGGGAGGGGGCATCTGAATAAGACGAAGGGACGTGAAATGTGGGACTACCTCAAACTGGTGGTATTTGGTCTGATAGCCGTTCTGACCTTTTACCTCATTAGTCAAGCCCGCGATCTGGCATACATGGTTGCTGCCTTGATCGGGCTTTTGAGCTCTGCCGTAGCGTTTATCGTTACCCTCCGGGGTATGGGTAAACCTGCAGTGGATAAATCGGGATATCTGGATGGGCCGATCAAAGTCGGCGTGTCCCTGACAGCCTTCTGGGGCGTGGTCGGGTTTTTGGTCGGTGTGGTTATCGCCTTCCAGCTCGCCTTCCCGCAACTCAACTTCGGTTGGGCTGAAGGCTATCTGAACTTTGGCCGTCTGCGGCCGCTGCATACTTCGGCAGTGATCTTTGCCTTCGGGGGCACCGGGCTGATCACCTCGTCGCTGTATATCGTTCAGCGGACCACCGGTGCTCGGCTCTGGAACGATAGCCTGGCCTGGTTCGTGTTCTGGGGCTACCAGATCACCATCCTGCTGGCCGCTACCGGCTATCTGCTGGGCGCGACCCATGGCAAGGAATACGCCGAGTTTGAATGGTACACCGATTGGTGGCTCACCATCACCTGGGTTGGCTATCTGCTGCTGTATTTCGGCACCCTGCTGAAACGCAAAGAGCCCCATATCTATGTGGCCAACTGGTTCCTGCTTTCCTTCATCATCACCATCGCGATGCTGCACGTGGTCAACAACTTGGCCATTCCGGTCAGCCTGTTCGGCTCGAAATCGGTGCAGGTGATGGCTGGTGTGCAAGACGCCATGACGCAATGGTGGTATGGCCACAACGCTGTGGGCTTCTTCCTGACCGCTGGCTTCCTGGGCATGATGTACTACTTCGTGCCGAAACAGGCCGAACGTCCGATCTTCAGCTACAAACTGTCGATCATCCACTTCTGGGCGCTGATCTTCCTGTATATCTGGGCTGGTCCGCACCACCTGCACTACACCGCGCTGCCTGACTGGGCCTCGACCCTTGGCATGGTCTTCTCGGTGATGCTGTGGATGCCCTCCTGGGGTGGCATGATCAACGGCCTGATGACGCTGTCGGGTGCTTGGGACAAACTGCGCACCGATCCGATCATGCGGATGATGGTGATCTCGGTAGGCTTCTACGGCATGTCGACCTTTGAAGGTCCGATGATGTCGATCAAAGCCGTGAACTCGCTGAGCCACTACACCGACTGGACCATCGGTCACGTGCACTCCGGTGCTCTGGGCTGGAACGGTATGATCACCTTCGGGGCGCTCTACTTCCTGTTCCCGCGTCTGTGGAATAAACAGGGTGTCTATTCGACCCGTCTGGTTTCCTGGCACTTCTGGCTCGCCACCATCGGCATCGTGCTCTATGCCGCTTCGATGTGGGTGACCGGGATCATGGAAGGCCTGATGTGGCGTCAGGTGGATGCGCAGGGCTTCCTTGTGAACTCCTTCGCCGACACCGTGGATGCTAAATTCCCGATGTATGTGGTCCGCGGAACGGGTGGTCTTCTCTACCTCTCCGGCGCGCTGATCATGGCCTACAACCTCTGGATGACCGTGAAGAAGGCGCCGGCTGCGGCCAGTGCTTCTGCCGCGGCGCCGGCTGAATAAGGAGGGCCGGACAGATGGCACTTATCGACAAACACGTCATCCTCGAGAAGAACGCAACGCTTCTGCTTATCTTCTCGCTCCTGCTGGTGACTATCGGCGGTATCGTCGAGATCGCACCTTTGTTCTACCTCGAAACCACCATCGAGAAGGTTGAAGGGGTTCGCCCCTACACCCCGCTCGAACTGGCAGGCCGGAACATCTATATTCGTGAGGGCTGCTATGTCTGCCACTCGCAGATGATCCGTCCGATGCGCGACGAGGTTGAGCGTTACGGGCATTACTCTCTGGCTGCGGAATCGATGTACGATCACCCGTTCCAGTGGGGCTCGAAGCGGACAGGGCCTGACCTTGCCCGCGTGGGCGGCCGGTATTCGGACGCCTGGCACGTTGACCACCTGAGCAACCCGCAAGCGGTTGTGCCGGAATCGGTGATGCCGAAATACGCCTTCCTTGCCGGAGACGTGATCGACGACACCCATATCGGCTACAACACCGATACCATGCGAACCAATGGTTTCGTGGGGGTTCCCTATACCGACGAAGACTACGAGATGGCCGCCCAGGACTTCCTGAGCCAAGCCAATCCCGACGGCGACGACTCTGACGTCGACGGTCTGCAAGAGCGGTATCCGGGTGCGGTGGCACGTAACTTCGACGGGCAACCCGAAGTCACTGAAATGGATGCGCTGATTGCGTATCTGCAAGTGCTCGGCACGATGGTTGATTTCTCGACCTTCGAACCCGTCGCGAGCCGGTAAGAAAGGGGGTTATGATGGACACCTATTCAATCCTGCGTGAAATCGCCGACAGTTGGGTGCTCCTAGCCATGTTTGCCTTCTTCGTTCTGGTTGTTGTCTGGGCCTTCCGCCCGGGCAGCAGCAAGACCTACGCTGACACGGCCAACATCCCTTTCCGTAACGAAGACAAACCTGCCGGTGACGGGGATCAAATCCCCGGCGCTCAGTAAAGGAGGACCGGCTTTGAGCAAAGACGATAAAAACCAGGTGCAGACCACTGGACATGAGTGGGATGGCATCAAGGAGCTTAACAATCCGCTGCCGAAATGGTGGGTCTGGATTTTCTACGCAACCATCATCTGGAGCATTGGCTACACCATTGCATATCCGGCCTGGCCGCTGCTGAGCGGTTCGACCCCGGGTGTGCTTGGGGCGTCAACCCGGGCTGACGTGGCCGCTGAAATCGATCGTTTCGATGGAATGAATGCCGGTGTGAAAGCGGAACTCGCCAGCGCCGATATGGCAACCCTGTCCAGCAATCCGGATGTCTACAACTACGCGATCCAATCGGGTCGGGCGACCTTTGCCACCTACTGTTCGCAGTGCCATGGCTCGGGTGCAGCAGGGGCCGCTGGCTACCCGAACCTGCTCGACAATGACTGGCTCTGGGGTGGTGACATCGAGTCGATCGTTTACACCGTCAGCCACGGTGTGCGGAACGAAGACGACGAAGATGCGCGTCTCTCGCAAATGCCTGCTTTCGGTGATGACTATCTGGAACCGGAAGAAATCGACAATGTTGTGAACTATGTTCGCTCGCTGTCGGGGCTTGACGGTGTGGATGCGGCGAAAGCCGAAGCCGGTGCCGTGGTGTTTGCCGATAACTGTGCAGCATGCCATGGCGAAGATGCCAAAGGTAGCCTGGCCAATGAAATCGAAGACACCGGTGCACCGAACCTGGCCGACGCGATCTGGCTCTACGGGTCTGACTACGACACCGTTCGCCACAATGTGGAAGTCGGTCCCTATGGTGTGATGCCCGCTTGGAGCAAAAACGCCAACTTCGACGATGCCAAAATCAAGGCAGTCGCCGCGTATGTCTATCAGCTGGGCGGCGGGCAGTAAGCCGGCCAGCTAACGATGTTCCGGGGCCTCACTCCCCGGACAAGGCACCGACCCCTGATCCTGTTCGCGCGTTTCTCCGGGGTCGGTGCCACAATATTCAGGGCTGGGGGCAACCCCGGCCCTTTTTCATTTCGCCCGGCTTTCTTCGGCAGATGGGTAAACGAGTCAGAGGCAGATTGTCGCAGCTCTGCGGGGTGCTTTGCCCTGTATCGGTCTACTATTAAGTTATATCATAGATTTAGATTTAATCTCGTACCAAAGCGCGTGCTGGTGAAGGGGCATTTCGACCGGGACAGGGTGCCGCAGGGGCCCTTCGGATGCTTGATTTAAATCAAGGCTTTGGATTAGGCCCAAACCTACAACCAGTCTAACGCGAAAAACAGGATCGGATTTCCTATGGCCAGTGATACACCTGAAGCCCCGCAACAATTATATGCTGCGCGTGAGCCGGTTTTCCCTCGGCGCGTAAAAGGTACGTTCCGGTCTCTCAAGTGGTGGATCATGGCGATCACCCTTGGAATTTACTATATCACCCCTTGGATCCGTTTTGACCGGGGGCCCAATCTCCCTGACCAAGCCGTATTGGTCGACCTGGCCGGGCGCCGCTTCTTCTTCTTCTGGATCGAAATCTGGCCGCACGAATTCTATTTCGTTGCGGGGCTTTTGATCATGGCGGGGCTCGGCCTTTTTCTATTCACCTCAGCCATGGGGCGGGTCTGGTGTGGCTATGCCTGCCCGCAAACCGTCTGGACCGATCTGTTTGTGCTGACCGAGCGCTGGATCGAAGGCGACCGCAACGCCCGGGTCCGGCTGTGGAAACAAAAATGGGGCGCTGAGAAAGCCCGCAAATATCTGTTCAAGTGGTTCGTTTGGCTGCTGATTTCGCTCGCGACGGGCGGTGCCTGGGTGTTCTATTTCACCGATGCCCCCACGCTGTTGATGAATCTGTTCACCTTCAGCGCGCATCCGATTGCCTATGCCACGATTGGCGTGATGGCCTCTACCACCCTGTTTTTTGGCGGGTTCGCGCGTGAGCAAATCTGCATCTATGGGTGCCCGTGGCCGCGGATTCAGGCCGCGATGATGGACGAGGACACGATTACCATCGGTTATCGTGAGTGGCGCGGCGAGCCGCGGGGCAAGCACCGCAAAGGCGCGGATGCGGAGCAGCTTGGCGATTGCATCGACTGCATGGCCTGCTTCAATGTCTGCCCGATGGGGATCGATATCCGCGACGGCCAGCAGCTCGCCTGCATCACCTGCGGCCTCTGCATCGACGCCTGCAACGACATGATGGACAAGGTTGGCAAGCCGCGTGGGCTGATCGACTACATGGCGCTGAAAGACGAGGCCAATGAACGGGCTGGCAACAAGGTGACGCATGTGAGCCGTCACATCCTGCGCCCGCGCACGATCCTGTATTTCACCCTTTGGGCGGCAATCGGGACTGCCCTGACCGTGGCGCTGTTCATCCGGCCCGATATGGCGATCACCCTGCGGCCTGAACGTAACCCGGTTTACGTGGTCATGTCCGATGGCGCGATCCGCAACACCTATGAGCTGGGTATCCGCAACAAGCATGGCGAGATGCGGCCCTTCTATGTGACCCTTGCCGATGGAACCCCGCTTTCGATCGCGGTTCAGGGCAGCGACCAGACCCTGGTCGAAGGTGCGGCTGATGCTGAAACCAAGGTGCGCGTCTATGTGACGGCTCCGGCGAATTCAGAAGCGGCCCATGCGGATCGTACCCCGATCCGGCTGTGGGTGACCGATGGCGAGAGCGGCGAACGTGCATCGCGCGATACCGTCTTCAACGGGCTGGGACACTGATATGGGTCATCAATGGGGACTCGTTGAGTTTTTCATGTTTCCGGGTGTGTGGTTTGCCCTCATCCTGGTTGCCGTCATCATTGCGATTGGCCTGCTTTTGCGCAGCCGCAAAGTTGGCGGCAAGATGATCCTTGCGCTGGCGGTCGGGTTCTTCACGGTCGTCACCGGGGTCAACTTCTACATGGCCTTTTCGGCTGTTGGCAGCTTTCCCGGGCTTGAGGTCGAAAACGGCTATATCGCCAGCCAGACCTTCGATGTGGAACGTGAGGCGCAGGAGGCTTTGGGCTGGGATGTGCAGGCCTCTCTCGATGGAGATGCGGTGCGTGTCGAAATCCTTGGGGCAAATGGAACGCCGGCCACGTTGGCTTCGATCAACGGGATGATCGGGCGCACCACCGAGCGGAACTACGATCAGGAGCTGACCTTTTCGTCGACCTCGACCGGCGCCCATGTAGCTCCGATCACGCCGCTGGATTTCGGCAAATGGGAGCTGCGTCTGGCAGCGGTTGCGGCTGATGGCACGCCGTTCCGTCAACGTATCGTGCTGATCGTTCCGGAAAGCTAAGCCATGGCTGCCCCGGTATCAGCCTGTCCCGCCTGTGATGCGGCCCATCTCTCCGAAGAAACGGCGGGGAAGGGCTATCGTGGCAATGGGCAGGAAGCCAAGCGGATCCTGCTGAGCCTGCCCACGGCCCATTGTGCGGCCTGTATCGTCGGGGTCGAGGGTAGCCTTGCACAGATGGAGGGCGTGCGTTCGGCAAGGGTGAACCTGACCCTGAAACGCGCCACCATCGAGGCCGATCCGGATGTCGAGCCGCAGGTGCTGGCCGATTTCCTCAGCTCGGTCGGCTATGAAGCCTATGAGCTTGATGCCGGTGTGCTGTCATCGACGGCGACCGAGAAAAGCTCGCGCGATATTCTGATGCGGATCGGCGTGGCCGGGTTTGGCATGATGAATGTCATGCTTCTGTCGGTCGCGGTCTGGTCGGGGGCCTCTGATGCTACCCGCGACATGTTTCACTGGATTTCGGCGGCGATTGCGCTGCCGGTTATCGCTTTTTCCGCCCAGCCGTTTTTCAAGAATGCCTGGGGCGCGCTGCGGGTGAAACACCTGAATATGGATGTGCCGATTTCGCTGGCGATCCTGCTGGCCTCTGGCTTGTCGATTTATGAGACTGCCCATTCCGGCGCGCATGCCTATTTCGACGCGGCGCTGTCGCTGACCTTCTTCCTGCTCGCCGGGCGCTATCTCGATCACCGCACCCGGGCCGTGGCGCGCTCTGCCGCCGAAGAACTGGCCGCGCTGGAAGTGCCGCGCGCGCATCGTGTGCTGGCTGATGGCAGCGAAGAGGTGGTGCCGGTGGGCGAGATCGCCGTGGGCGAGCTGGTGCGGGTCGTACCGGGCGCACGGGTACCAGTCGATGGTATGGTCGAAGAGGGCGAAAGCGAGATTGATCGTTCGCTGCTGACCGGGGAAAGCCTGCCGGTCTTTGCCGGGCCGGGCGAGATGCTGAACACCGGTGAAGTCAATCTGACCGGGCCGCTGACCTTGCGGGTTTCGGCGGCGGGCAAGGATAGCTCGCTGCACCGGATGGCCGATCTGGTGGCGATGGCCGAAACCTCGCGCAACAAATACACCTCGCTGGCCGACCGCGCCGCGAAAATCTATGCCCCCGCCGTGCATCTGCTGGCGCTGGCGGCCTTTATCGGTTGGCTGGTGATCACTGGCGGCGATGTGCGCCATGCGCTGAATATCGCTGTGGCGGTGTTGATCATTACCTGCCCCTGTGCGCTGGGGCTGGCCGTGCCTGCGGTGACGACAGCGGCCTCCGGGCGATTGTTCCGGCAGGGGATGCTGCTGAAATCTTCCACCGCGACTGAACGTATGGCGCAGGTCGATCATGTGGTGTTCGACAAGACCGGCACCCTGACCGAAGGCCAGCCGAAGCTGGAAAACACCGGCGATCACAGCGACGACGATCTGGCGCTTGCTCTGGCTCTGGCGCAAGGGTCTTCGCACCCGCTGGCCCGCGCCATTGTCGAGGCCGTGGGCGGCATGGGCCTGCCCTATCTGGTGCTGAGCGAAGTGCGCGAAATTCCCGGCCACGGGATCGAAGCGCAATATGACGGGCAGCAGGTGCGGCTGGGCCGGGCCGAATGGCTGGGCGCGAAAGCGATTGACCGCACCGCGACCTATCTGAAAATCGGCAAACGGCCCGCTGTGGCCTTCACCTTCAATGATGCGCTGCGGGATGGGGCTGCCGAGGCTGTGGCGGCGTTGAAGGCGCAGGGCATGGGCGTGACGCTGATCTCAGGCGATGCCCCGGCTGCGGTGCAGGATGTGGCTTTCCGGCTGGGAATCGAGGATTACCGCGCCGGGATGCTGCCGCAAGACAAGGTTGCTGCGATCAAGGCGCTGGGTGACGAAGGGCGCACGGTGCTGATGGTCGGTGACGGGCTGAATGATACCGCCGCCCTGGCCGCTGCGCATGTGTCGATCTCGCCCGCCTCGGCGCTGGAGGCGGCGCGAGTCGTGTCTGACATCGTGCTGCTGGGCAAAACCCTTGAACCGATTGCAGGCGCTCTCACATTATCGCGATCAGCCACCGGGCGGATTAAGGAAAACTTCGGTATCGCAGCGGCTTACAACGCCATTGCCATTCCGATTGCCCTTTTGGGCCTTGCCACACCGCTGGCTGCCGCCTTGGCGATGTCGGCTTCATCCATTACAGTCTCGCTCAACGCATTGCGGCTGAGAGGCGCAAAATGAGCATTCTGATCTTTCTGATCCCCATCTCCCTGCTGCTGGGCGGGGTTGGGCTTATGGCCTTTTTCTGGACCCTGCGCTCGCATCAATATGACGATCCGCAGGGTGATGCGCATCGGATCCTGTCGGGCGAATGGGATGATGCCCCGCCGCAGGATTGAGCGCTGGACTGAGGGAAAGCCTGTCTGCGGTCACACAAACGATTGCAAATTTGCTCAGATAATTCCCAGATCGCGGGCAATCATGGCGGCGTGGGTGCGGTTATTGGCATCGAGCTTGCGGATGATCGCGCGCACATGCATTTTCACCGTCACTTCCTGAATCTGGAAGCTATGCGCGATTTCCTTGTTCTGCATACCGCGCGCCACACCGTCGAGCACCTGTAGCTCGCGCTCTGATAGGTCGTCGGCGGCCCGCATCCGGGCAAAGGATTCAGTCTGGCCGACAATGGCAAAGCACTGACCGCGTTTCAGCAGCTTGATGCTGGAGGCCAGATCTTCCGGGGTCATGTCGCGAGGAAAGATGCCCTGCGCCCCGGCGGACAGCGCGCGTTTTGCCAATTCGAAATTGGAGCCATGCATAAATACCCCGAGCGGACGCTCGCCAAGCGCTTTGCGGGCAATCTGAATGCCTTTCAATCCGGTGAGGCCCGGGAAATTGAAATCAAGCAGCAGCATGGTTCGGTCGCAGCTCTCGTTCAGATGCGACAATACACTTTCGACATCGGTTTCATGATGGAAGCCGAGCGCCCCGGATTGCGTCGCCGCAGCCGAAGCTACATCCCTCACCGACTCTTGCCTTGCGGCAACCAGGACTTGCACCAACGAACCCCTCTTTTATGGTCATGACCTAGCATAGGCGACCAACCCTTAGTTGTTTGGTTTCGCACGATTTCTGGCGCGAAAATACCTATCAAAAAGGTTAGGCGGTTGGTTCTATTTATGACACATTTTAGCTAATCTGGCGAAAATGGATGCAAAAACCGCCATAAAATCCGCAATTTGCGAGAATCGTTAACTTTACCTATGGGTAAGGGTGATGTGTCAACCAGCCCTTTGGTTGTATTTTGAATATGATTCCAAACCGCGTGTAGGTTGTCGGAGCGGTGTTCGCTGAAAAGATCAAAAAGCAATCTTAGGTTGCATTTGCAACCATATTGACCTTCCACCTAAGGTTTCATTTCCGCCAGAAATTGTAAAATTTTCGGTCCCATCTGTGCGACGATCAAAGAGACCCCTTCGGCATTCGGGTGAATTGCGTCAGATTGCAGATAATCTCGTATAACCTTTTGGCGGTCTCCAAGCGCGATCAAACCGGCCATGAATTGGTCAAACAGCGCCACATCATGCTGCTGAGCCAGCTCTGGATATATCGCATCAAACTGAGTTTTATAGGCATCGCCGAAGTTTCCGGGGGCCGTCATCCCCACCAGCAGCACCGGTAAGTGCCGCGATTGAATTTCGCTCAGGATGGTGTCGAGGTTTTCGCGGCTCGACGCAGGGTCGATCCCGCGCAGCATGTCATTTCCGCCAAGCGCGACCAGAACCGCGTCCACATCGGGGCTGAGCGACCAGGCAATGCGCCCCGCGCCGCCGGCTGTGGTGTCGCCCGTTCACATCGGCGCCATGATCCTTCAGCCAGGTTTCAAGCTGCGGCACAAAGCCGTCGCCCTCGGACAGGCCATAGCCCTGAGTCAGACTGTCGCCGAAGGCCAGCAGCGTGCTGGGCTCGGCCAGCGCGGGTCGGGCCAAAAACAAGGCAAGCAATGGAAGTGCCATCATCCCCTTGGACAGCGCCGCGAAAGGCCCATATCCCTTAAGATAGAGAGGGAGAGACCGCATGGCAGACACGATCCTGGCGCTGAACGAGGCGCAGCTGCAGCTGATGGGCAATGCCGGGCCGGTCGAGATCCTGCGCGGCATCTCGCTGGGCGTTGCGCGCGGCGAAACGCTGGGGCTGACGGGGCCGTCGGGCTCGGGCAAATCATCTCTCCTCATGCTCATGGGCGGGCTGGAACGCGCCACCGGCGGGCAGGTCACGGCGCTGGGGCATGATCTTACCGCGATGGGTGAAGATGCCTTGGCCCGCTTCCGCCGTGATCATATGGGGGTTGTGTTTCAGTCTTTCCATCTGATCCCCACCATGACGGCGCTGGAAAATGTTGCAACCCCGCTGGAGCTGGCAGGTGTGCCCGATGCATTTGCGCGAGCGGCTGATGAGCTGGCGGCTGTGGGGCTGGGGGCACGGCAACATCACTACCCGGCGCAGATGTCGGGCGGTGAGCAACAGCGTGTTGCGCTGGCAAGGGCGGCGGTGACGCGTCCGGATATTCTGCTGGCCGATGAACCTACCGGCAACCTTGATGGTGCCAATGGCGCGGCGATCATGGATCTGCTGTTCAGCCTGCGCGACAGGCACGGTGCGACGCTGGTGCTGGTGACCCATGCGCCAGAGCTGGCCGCGCGTTGCGATAGGGTGCTGCATCTGGCCGATGGGCGACTGACGTGAGCCTGCGCACCGCGTTCCGCATCGCCCGGCGCGATCTAGGCGGTGGGCTGAAGGGCTTTCGCATCTTCCTTGCCTGCCTCGCGCTTGGCGTCGCGGCCATTGCCGCTGTGGGCACGGTACGCAGCTCAATCGAGACCGGGCTGAAGCGCGAAGGCGCGGTGCTGCTGGGGGGCGATGCGGCGGTGGAGTTTACCTATCGCCGCGCCAGTGACGAAGAACGCGCCTATCTGGAAGGGCTCGGCACCGACCTGTCAGAGGTGATTGATTTTCGCTCCATGGCGCAACTGCCTGACGGGTCTGACCGGGCACTGACGCAGGTGAAAGCGGTGGATGACGCCTGGCCGCTCTATGGGGCTCCGGCGCTCGATCCCCCCATGCCGCTGGCGCAGGCGCTGGCGGGGCAGGGCGGGGTACCCGGTGCGGTGGTGGCCCCTTTGCTGATCGCGCGGCTGGATCTGACCCCGGGCGAGCGTTTTCGGCTGGGCGATCAGGAGTTTGTGCTGATGGCGGCGCTGAGCGCGGAGCCCGATAACGCTTCGGCCGGGTTCGGCTTTGGCCCGCGCACCATCGTGAAGACCGCCGATCTTGCTGCCTCTGGCCTGATCCGCGAAGGCACGCTGTTCAACGCCGATTACCGGATGCGCCTTGCCCCCGGCACGGATCTGGCCGCGATGAAAGACGCGGTGCTTGCCCATCTGGCCGATGCTGCGCCGCGTTGGCGCGATGCCCGCGATGGCTCCCCGCAGCTCTCCCATGCGGTTGAGCGGTTGGGGCGGTTTCTGGTGCTGGTGGGGCTGGCCGGGCTGGCTGTAGGCGGCGTTGGCATTGCCTCGGCAGTGCGCGCCTATCTGGACGAGAAAACCGAAAGCATCGCGACGCTGAAAGTGCTGGGGGCCACGCGGCGGGTGATCTTTGCCATCTATGCCATCCAGATTGGGTTACTGACCGGGCTGGGCATTCTGATCGGGCTGATCCTCGGAGCGGGGCTGCCACTGGCCTTCGGACCGTTGATCACCGACGCCCTGCCGGTGCCCGAAGAGATTGCCCTGCATTGGCTACCACTGGCTGAGGCGGCGCTGTACGGGGCGCTGACGGCGGCGCTGTTTTCGCTTTGGCCGTTGGCCCGCGCAGCCGATCTGCGTGCTGCCGTGCTCTATCGCGATGCGTTTCTGGGCCATCACCGCTGGCCGCGTTTGTCCACGGTGGGCCTTTCGGCCCTGCTGCTCGCCGCCCTTATCGGCACAGCCGTGGCGCTGTCTGGCATGGCCTGGCTGGCGCTTTGGGTGGCGGCGGGGTTTGCCGGGGCTTTCGTGGCGCTGCTGCTGGCCGGGCGCGGCACCGCAAGGCTGGCGCGCTGGCTGGCCGGGCGCAAGGCGCTGCGGGGCCGTGTGACCCTGCGCATGGCGCTGGCCTCGCTTGGGGGCCCAGGCGGTGAAACCGGGCCGATTGTGCTGGCTCTGGGGCTTGGCCTGTCGGTGCTGGCGGCGATGGGGCAGATCGACAACAATCTGCGCGGTGCCATCGCCCGCGAGATGCCCGACATCGCACCCTCGTTTTTCGTGGTCGATATTCAGCCCGGCGAGATTGACGCGTTCCAAGCGCTGGTGGCGGGCACCGAGGGTGTGGACCATTACGACACCGCGCCAATGCTGCGTGGGATGATCACCCAGATCAACGGGCGGCCTGCGAAAGAGGTGGCGGGCGATCACTGGGTGGTGCGGGGCGACCGCGGCGTGACCTATTCCGCGCGCCTTCCAAAGCGCAGCAAGCTGACTGAGGGGGAATGGTGGCCTGAGGACTATGCTGGCCCGCCGCTGATCAGTTTTACCGCCCAAGAGGCGGAAGAGATTGGCCTGAAGCTTGGCGACAGCATGACGCTCAACATCCTCGGGCGCGAGATCACCGGCACGGTCGCGAGCTTTCGCGATGTGAATTTCTCCAGCGCCGGGATGGGCTTTACCGTGGCCATGGACCCGGCAGCGCTGGCGGGGGCCCCACATAGCTGGATTGCCACGATCTATGCCGATCAGGCGACAGAGCCGGGGCTGATGCGGGATCTCAGCCAGACCTGGCCGAATATCACCGTGATTTCGGTGCGCGATGCGGTAGCGCAGGCCACCGCGCTGATGGGCAAGATCGCCGCCGCCACCGCCTATGGCGCGCTGATCACCCTGATCACCGGCGCGGTGGTGCTGATGGGCGCGGCGGCGGCAGGGGAACGCGCCCGCACCTATGAAGCGGCAGTGCTGAAAACCCTCGGGGCCTCGCGCGCCCGGGTGCTGGCGAATTTCGCCCTGCGCTCGGCCATCCCCGGCGCGGCAGCCGGGCTGGTAGCGGTGATTTCAGGCGGTGTCGCGGGCTGGGCTGTGTCGCATTACGTGATGGAAACAAGCTTTGTCTTCGAACCCGTCTCGGCGCTTGCCATCGTCACCGGCGGGGTGGTTCTGACCACATTGGCAGGCCTCGCCTTCGCCTGGCGTCCGCTCTCGGCCAGCCCGGCGCAGGTGCTGCGGGCGAGGGGGTAGCGACGCTGCCCGCCCGGGCGTAGGTGCGCGTAGGAGCGGACAAAGAAAAGGCCCCGCGTGATGCGGGGCCTTTCTGATCTGTGTTGCTTGCCGCTCGATCAGAGCTGACGCGCGACCAGCATTTTCTTGATCTCACCGATTGCCTTGGCCGGGTTCAGGCCTTTCGGGCAGGTATTGGTGCAGTTCATGATCGTGTGGCAGCGATAGAGCTTGAACGGATCTTCCAGCTCGTCCAGCCGGTCGCCGGTGGCTTCATCGCGGCTATCAATGATCCAGCGATAGGCGTGCAGCAGCGTGGCCGGGCCGAGATACCGATCGGCATTCCACCAATAGCTGGGGCAGGAGGTCGAGCAGCTTGCGCACATCACGCATTCATAGAGACCATCGAGTTTTTTGCGGTCTTCAATCGACTGCTTCCACTCTTTCGGCGGGGTGGCCGATTTGGTTTCCAGCCAGGGCATGATCGAAGCATGCTGGGCATAGAACTGTGTCAGATCCGGGATCAGGTCTTTCACCACCGGCATGTGCGGCAGCGGGTAGACTTTCACGTCGCCCTTGATCTCGTCGAGACCGTAGATACAGGCGAGGTGGTTCGCCCCGTCGATGTTCATCGCGCAGGAACCACAGATGCCTTCGCGACAGGAGCGGCGGAAGGTCAGGGTCGGGTCGATCTCGCTTTTGATCTTGATCAGCGCGTCCAGCACCATCGGCCCGCATTTGTCCATGTCGACAAAATAGGTGTCGACCCGCGGGTTTTCGCCATCATCCGGGCTCCAGCGATAGATCAGGAACTTGCGCAGATTGGTCGCGCCCTCCGGCTTCGGCCAGGTCTTGCCGGTGCGGATCTTGGAGTTTTTCGGGAGGGTAAGTTGAACCATGTCGTTACCTTTCGGGTTCAATGCCACGGGTCTCAGAGGACCACTCTGGTCGGGTCTTGTCCTGCCACACGCCAGCGGCGGCGATATCATCGTTCACCGCATCGGCAGGAGCTGGCGCAAACAGCGCCTGATTTTTGACGACAAGCTGCATCACCTTCATCCGGGGATTGGGGGCCATCCCCACCCGGTTGATCTGGCGCATGAATTCCAGCGCGCCGGGATTGAGGCTCTCATTCGGTTTCCGGGTGAGAGGCTCAAGCGCCGCAATCTCGCTCTGGGTTAGTCCGGCATAGGCTAGCAATTGCTGGCCCGGCCGCATCAGCTCGGGTTCGTCTTCAAGGGCAAAAAAAGCCACGTTCTCGGCCCCGATTTCGGCTTCCGCATCGGCACGCATGTCGTCCCAGCTGCGGCAGTTTGCGGTTTCGGCCTGAAATTCTTCCCAGGTCCGCGCATAGCCGTCGGTTTTGATAGCCTGATTGTGAACGCTTTTTTTCCAAGCCCCCATGTCGCGGGTGTAGAAGGCGAAACGCGGTTTGAACGGAGCAAGATGGGTTTGCAGCATCCCCAGGATTTGACGGATCCGGGGAAACAGCTCAACCTCGCCACCATTGCCGGGCATCGCCCCGCAAAGGTTTTCATGACTGACGAGGATCGGCGTGTCGCCGGTGCTGAGCAGCTCATCGCGCAGATCAGTGATGCGATCCGCGAATGTGCTGCGATTATCGTTGCTCGGGTCCAGACTATAGGCAATGGCAGCCCGGGCAACGGCCCGGGTTGGCGTCTGTGGTGCGGGCGTGCGCACCACCAGCCGGTTGGTCAGCCGATCGGCATTGCGGTTCAACAGGTGATGGAAGGCGGTCGAAGCCGTCTTCTGCACACCCAGATGAACCGTCATCTGCCGCCCGGATATGTCCAAAGCCATTGCCATCCGCGTTAGAACGTCCGCGCTTTGGGCGCGATCTTCGCCAGCTTGATGCCACCTTCCTCTTCCGAGGTCAGCGGATCCAGCACCACCGGACGATAGCTCAGGTCAACCTGGTTGCCATCGACACGGGCGATTGTGTGCACGCGCCAGTTTTTGTCGTCACGCTCCGGATAATCCTCATGCGCATGGGCGCCGCGGCTTTCATGCCGGGCTTCCGCGCCGTTGATCGTGGCCAGCGCGTTGGGCATCAGGTTGGTCAGCTCCAGCGTTTCCATCAGGTCGGAGTTCCAGACCAGCGAGCGGTCGGTGACATGCAGATCGCTGATTTTCGCAGCGACATCCTTCATCAGATCGACGCCTTCTTTCAGCACCTCAGAGGTACGGAACACGGCAGCGTGGTTCTGCATGGTTTTCTGCATTTCCAGCCGCAGATCGGCAGTCGGCGTGCCGCCCGAGGCATAGCGCAGACCGTCGAAGCGGTCGAAAGCCTGATCGATGGACGCCTGGTTCAGCGGCGCGTTGGGTTTGCCTTTTTCAAGGATCTGCCCGGCGCGGATCGCAGCGGACCGGCCAAAGACCACAAGGTCAATCAGCGAGTTCGAGCCCAGACGGTTGGCTCCGTGTACCGAGGCGCTGCCGGCTTCGCCCACGGCCATCAGGCCCGGGACAACGGCATTCGGATCATCGGCGGTCGGGTTCAGCGCTTCACCCCAATAGTTGGTGGGAATGCCGCCCATATTGTAGTGAACCGTCGGCAGAACCGGGATCGGTTCCTTGGTCACATCAACGCCCGCGAAGATTTTCGCGCTTTCGGAAATCCCCGGCAGCCGTTCGGCCAGCGCTTCGGCGGGCAGGTGGCTGAGGTTCAGGTAGATGTGATCGCCATCGGCGCCGACACCACGACCTTCGCGGATTTCCATGGTCATGGAACGCGAGACGTAATCGCGCGGGGCGAGGTCTTTATATTGCGGCGCGTAACGCTCCATAAAGCGTTCGCCTTCGGAGTTGGTCAGATACCCACCTTCGCCGCGGGCGCCTTCGGTGATCAGGCAGCCTGCGCCGTAAATCCCGGTCGGGTGGAACTGCACGAACTCCAGATCCTGAAGCGGCAGACCGGCCCGCGCCACCATGCCGCCACCGTCGCCGGTGCAGGTATGGGCCGAGGTGCACGAGAAGAAGGCCCGGCCATAACCGCCGGTGGCCAGAACCACCATCTTGGCCGAGAACACGTGGAAGGTGCCGTCGTCGAGCTTCCAGCAAACCACGCCCTGAATGGCGCCGTCTTCGGATTTCAGCAGGTCGATGGCGAAATATTCGATGAAGAATTCCGCGTTGTTTTTCACCGACTGGCCATAAAGCGTATGCAGAATGGCGTGGCCGGTGCGGTCAGCCGCGGCGCAGGTACGCTGCACGGGCGGGCCGTCGCCGAATTCGGTGGTGTGGCCGCCGAACGGGCGCTGATAGATTTTGCCTTCTTCGGTACGCGAGAAGGGCACGCCATAGTGTTCAAGCTCGTACACCGCCTCGGGGGCGGAGCGGGCCAGGTATTCCATCGCGTCGGTATCGCCGAGCCAGTCGGAGCCCTTCACGGTGTCATACATGTGCCATTGCCAATGGTCGGGGCCCATATTGGACAGCGACGCGGCGATCCCACCCTGCGCAGCCACGGTGTGGCTGCGGGTCGGGAACACCTTGGTGATGTTGGCCGTGCGCAGGCCCTGTTCGGCCATGCCGAGCGTGGCGCGCAGGCCAGCACCACCGGCGCCGACCACAACCACGTCATATTCGTGAGTTTCGTATTCGTATGATGCCATTGTTCTTACCTCAGCCCGCAAAGGCGATTTTCAGGACGGCGAAAATGCCAACCAGCGCCAGCAAGGTGCTGATCAGACGCATGGAGATCACCAGGACCAGTTCCCAGCGGCCATGCACATAGTCTTCGATCACCACTTTCAGGCCCTGATAGAAATGCAGAAACGCGGTGGCGAAAAAGGCGATCGCTACAATCGCATTGATCGGGTTGGAATAGGCGGCGCGCACATCGGCGTAGCTGTCGCCCATATTGTAAGCCAGCGGAAAGATGAAAAGCGGGGTCAGCACCAAAAGCGCGATGGCCGACAGGCGCTGTTCCCAGAAATGGTCGGTGCCGGAGCGGGCCGAGCCAAGCCCGGTGGCGTTTTTGCGATCAGACAGATAACGCATGTTCAGCCCCTTAGAAGCTATAGGCGACCCAGATGGTCACCAGGATGAGAAGCCCAACGGCGGCAAGACCGACCAGAGCGGTGCGGGTGACGCGCTTCTGCCCGTAGGAAGAGCCGGTATCCCAGACCAGGTGGCGAATGCCGTTGACGAAATGGAACCAAAGGGAGGCAGCGCCGCCGAGCAGCACGAGCCAGCCGATCCAGGTGGTGTAAAGCCAGTTCACCCAGTCAAAAACCGGTTCCGACCAGGCGGCGGCAAGGAACCACAGCGCGACCAGCGCCGTTATCCCGCCGACGGCCACACCCGTCATGCGGTGAAGAATCGACATCCCCATATTGAGGGGCCATTTGTAGACTTGAAGATGCGGCGAAAGCGGGCGATTGCCCCGTTCCACGTCAGCCATGACATGCCCTTTCGAAGCTGTTGGCAGTAGTGGCTCCATCCATATCCAATTTTGCGGTGGTGTCACGACCCATGGTTGAAAAAAATACAAAAATGCCGAAAATATTGTAAAACCTGTCGCTGCAGGACGTGCAAATTTTTCAGGCTAAAACATCGACTTTTCTGAATGTTAGAATAACATGGTTAATCGCTAGGGCGCAAGCTGGGCAAGATAATCGCCCAATTCAGTGCAAATGATGATTTCGCTTTCCCACGGATCGTAAAAGGCATTGGGCTCGTCGCAGGGAATAACGCTGACAGCCACCTCTTCCGGCAGGGCAAGCACCGCATTCAGCCGATCCGTTTCATCCGAAACAAACCGGACCAACGCGCTGTCATCATCCAGCGTCCAGGCGACTCGCAGGCTGCTGCCCGGCTGATCGACGGCAATCTGGTCAAGCACCCCCTGCCAGGACCAGGCGAGTTGTTCATATTCCTCGGCGCAGGTTTCGGCGCGTTCATCCGGCAGGTCCAGATCGCGGGCAATATCGCCGCGAATATCCGGCGCGGCGCCATAGATCATACAGGCCACGTTGTAATAGCGCTGCTCATCCGTGCCATGCATATCCCACATGGCGCTGTCATCCGCGCGGCTTTCCTTGACCGCCCCGGCGCGATAGGCGGCGGCCACATCATAGGTGATCTGGCGCAGCTCGGCCTCGGGATGCATCTTGTTGATCATCACCAGCGCAAACATGTCGGCGGCAAATTCTTCCGGCCCGTAGATCGGCAGCTCCAGCTTGTCGATCAACGCATGGGCCAGCTCGTGATAGAGCGTCTCGGTGATGTTGGAATTCACGAAACGCTGGACCGGGTCAATCGCATCTGCCGGAGTGGTCGCCGGGGCAATCGCGGCCCCGCCCTCCGGTGGGGTTTTGACGTAATCGGATTTATCGCCGCCCGCGTAAGCAGGCAGAGCGGACAGGGCTAAGAGCAGGGTAAATATGTATCTCATCGCCAGCATCACACTGGCATAAGCGCCCAGTAGTCAAGATCAAGTAAAACCCCGGGCAGATATTTTCCGTCATCGCCTTTCAGAGCGAAGGGCGCCGCAGCGTCGCTGGTGGCGACCAGACGCAGGCGGATCGCGGCAACACCGGGATGCGGCGTATCGGCTTTATCCAGCACTTCGCTCCAGGCGCGCACGGTCGTACCTGCAAAACACGGATTGGCATGGCTGCCGCCATTCAGCCCGACGATCATCTGCGCATTGGCCAGCCCGTTGAAGCTGAGCGCGCGGGCGAGGCTGATGACATGGCCGCCATAGATCAGCCGCTTGCCATCGGGGCGGTTGGTGGCGTCGAAATGCACTTTCGCGGTGTTCTGCCAGAGCCGGGTCGCGAGCATATGCTCGGCCTCTTCTATGGTCACGCCATCCACGTGGTCGATCTGTTCACCGATCTCATAATCGCCCCAGCGATGCGGCTCGCCCGCCTGAGTGAAATCATAGCGCGCGAAATCCAGCCCGTCGGGGATCACCAGATCCTCGGCTGCCAGCGCCGGTTTCAGCTCGGGGATCAGCGTATCGGGCGCGGACGCGTCGAGATCGCGCTTTTTCACCATTACCCAACGGATATAGCTCAGCACCGGCTCCTCCCACTGGTTCAGCCCGGTGGTGCGCACCCAGACCACGCCGGATTTGCCGTTGGAATTTTGCTTCAGCCCGATCACCTGACTTTCGGCGCGCAGCGTGTCGCCGGGATAGACCGGCTTGAGCCAGCGCCCTTCGGCATAGCCCAGATTGGCCACCGCATTCAGCGAAACGTCGGGAACGGTCTTGCCAAAGACCAGATGGAAGGCCGCCAGATCGTCGATCGGGCTTTGCTCCAGCCCGGAATTGCGGGCGAATTCGTCGGAGGAATAGAGCGCGTGACGGGCCGGGTAGAGCGCGTGATAGAGCGCCCGCTCGCCGCCCGAGACCGTGCGCGGGACCGCATGGCGAATGACTTCGCCAATCCGGTAATCTTCGAAAAACCGCCCCGCGCTGGTCTTGCTCATCGCAGCCCCCTATTGCTCGCCCAGTTTGATCTCGGGGGAGTATTCCCCCTCGACCTCTTTCGTGACCGCCTGCCCGCAGCGCATCACCCCATTGGCGGCGTCAAAGGCGTAGGTCGGATCGCCATGCAGCGCCCAGCCTTTGTTCAGCGCGGCGCTGACCTTGTGGCAGAACTCCGACGTGTCATCAGCGCTCAGGAAACGATAGAGTTTCATGCGTAAGTCCCCAGGAACGGGTTATGGCCGAGCCAGATGTGGATGCCGGTGATGATGGCATAGAGCACAATGGCACCCACCACGGCTTTCAGATCGTTTTTAAGTGGGCCGGGAGCGGGGCGATCCCACGGGGTGGCGCGACTGATCAGAACCATCGACAGAAGCGCCCAAAGAGCCATACCGCCGAAGAGATAGATCGAGGCGAGGTCGCCATTGACCAGAAGATGCGAGACCGCCCAAATCACCAGCCCGGTGAGCATGTTGTGGCGAACCTTCGCGGCCATCCAGCCCTTCACGCTGCCCGCGCCAAAGAAATAGAGCGAGATCAGCATCAGCGTGTTGTTCAGATGCCCCATGCCCGGCAGCGGCGCATAGACCGGGATGACCTCGGCGCCGCGATAGCCGATGACCATCAGCACGATGCCCGCCAGTGACAGCACCGCGACAAGCCCCTTGCCCGCATCGCCCATCGCAGCACGGGGCCCGGGCAGAAAGCGTTTGAACGTATGGCCGAGCACCCACAAGAGAATGCCGATAATGAGAAGATTCATGGATTATCCTTCCAGCTCTGCAATGGCGGTGGCTTTGGCAAGCAACGCCTTCGCCGTCACGATATGCAGATTTTCCACGATCTTTCCATCGACAACCGCCACGCCTTCGCCTTTTGCCTCGACCGCTTCAAAGGCCGCGATCTGGCGCTGGGCGAGGGCAAGATCTTCCTCTGACGGGGCAAACACCTCGTTGGTGATGGCGATCTGATCGGGATGGATCAGGGTTTTGCCGTCAAACCCGAGGTTGCGCCCCTGCAGGCATTCGGCGCGCAGCCCGCTGGTATCCTTGAAGGCATTATAAACCCCGTCGACAATCACAATGCCATCGGCGCGGGCGGCGATCAGGCAATACTGTAGCGCGGTCTGAATCTCGGCGCGCTCTGGTCCGGGGCGACAGCCCAACTCTTTCACCAGATCATTGGTGCCCATCACCATACCTGCCAGCCTTGGATGGGCGGCGATTTCACGGGCATTCAGCACCCCTTGTGCGGTTTCCATCATCGCCCAGATCGGCATGTCGGGGATGATCTCGGCCAGGGTTTCCAGCTCATAGGCGGAATTGACCTTGGGCAGCAGGATCCCATCGATATCGGCATCACGAAACACTTCAATATCGGCACGGCCCCAAGGGGTGCCAAAGCCGTTGACCCGCACGAGCTTGACCCGCGCGCCATAGCCGCCCTTATCGAGCTCGTCACGCAGCACGCTGCGCGCCTCGTCCTTGGCATCGGGCGCAACGGCGTCTTCCAGATCGAAAATGATCGCATCGGTGGGCAGGCTACGCGCCTTGTCGAGCGCCCGGGCTTTCGAGCCGGGGATGTAAAGCACCGAGCGGTAGGGGCGCATCGACTGGGTCATGTGAGTTCCTCCCGAAATAATATTGCGCAATCGACCACAGATGCGCACGAAACCGCAAGTGAAAAATGCCGCACTGCAGCAGAAATCGCCGTGCGCGACGTTAACCCGATCTTGCAGCCTGTTGCGGCAGGATTTCCGCCAACCCTCGGACGTTGCAGCGATGCAGGCGGAAAGGATTGCGATGAAACGGCAGATTGTCGGTCTTTGTATCGGGCTTGGCGCCAGCTTTGCTGCGCAGGCTCTGTTTGCGCAGGACGAAGTCAGCTGCGCCGATCATGACACGCTCATCGCGCATCTGGGCGAGGATTTTGGCGAAGCCCGACAGATTGCAGGCCTGTCCTCGGGTGGGCAGCTGATCGAGATTTTCGGCTCCGAGGAAACCGGCACCTGGACCATTGTCGTCACCGACCCCGGCGGTACCGCCTGTTTTCTGGTCACCGGCGATTTCTTCAAGCGCTATGACAGGGCCGAGACCACCGCGAAACGCGGCGAAGCTATGTAAGCGCGTCCCAGATCAGCTTGGACCCGGTGATCATCAGCAGCAGATAGGTAAAGGCGAAAAACGCCCGTTCCGGCATGGCGCGATGGGCGATGACCCCTAGCCAGACCGAGCCGATGGCCACCGGGGCGAGGATCAGATCCGCTAGAAGTGTCTTCGCGGTGAAAATGCCCAGAATGCCATAGGGCACCGCCTTCATCGCATTGATCGCCCAGAAGATGATCACCGAACCGGCCTGATATTGCAGCTTGGTAAGCCCACGCGTCAGCAGAAAGATAGCGGCGGGCGGACCGCCTGCATGGCTGATAAAGCTGGTGAACCCGGCGCCAAACCCGGCGATATAGCCTGCCCATGTCGGCATGTGATGCGCTTCGGGGTGATAGACCCCATATTTGCGCAGCCCTTGCCAGAGTACGAATAGCACCGCCATCAGCCCGATCAGCAGCCGAAACAGGTCGGGATTGGCATAGCGATAAAGCAGCGCGGCCAGCAAAATGCCGGGGGCCGCGCCGATGATCATGGTCAGGGATGACGGCGTATCCCATTTTTTCCAATAGGGTTTCAGCGCGGTGACATCCATCAGCATCAACAGTGGCAGCATCAGCCCGATGGCCTGCCCCGGGGTCAGAATCAGCGCCAGAAGCGGGGTGGCGGCAAAGGCGGCACCACCGGCAAATCCGCCCTTTGAGAAGCCCGCAAACACCACGGCAGGCACAGCCACGGCAAAGAATGCCCAATCAAGTTCCACGCGCGCGCTCCTGTCCCATTCCCCAGCGTTTCAACAGCTTTAGCGATATCATCTGCCGCTGCATAGAGTCGCGCATCAGCTCTTCTACGGCGTAGCGCTCTTGCACCGACTGGGCCATAGCGCTAGGCAAGCAGGCGAATTTAACCTGATCGGAGACCAAACCATGGCTCGACCCAAGATTGCGCTTATCGGCGCTGGCCAGATCGGCGGCACGCTCGCTCATCTCGTTGCGCTTAAGGAACTTGGTGATGTCGTTATGTTCGACATTGCCGACGGCACGCCGCAAGGCAAGTCGCTGGATATCGCGGAATCGGGTCCGGTCGAGGGCTTCGATGCGTGCCTGAAAGGCACCACCGATTACGCCGATATCGCCGGTGCCGATGTTTGCATCGTCACCGCCGGTGTGCCGCGTAAACCGGGCATGAGCCGCGACGATCTGCTCGGCATCAACCTGAAAGTGATGAAATCGGTTGGCGAAGGCCTCAAAGCCCACGCCCCCGATGCGTTCGTGATCTGCATTACCAACCCGCTCGACGCGATGGTTTGGGCGCTGCAACAATTCTCGGGCCTGCCCGCGCATAAAGTGGTCGGCATGGCCGGGGTGCTTGACGCCGCGCGTTTCCGTCACTTCCTCAGCCTCGAATTCAACGTCTCGATGAAAGACGTCACCGCGTTCGTGCTGGGTGGCCATGGCGACACCATGGTGCCGCTGTCGCGCTATTCCACCGTTGCCGGTATCCCGCTGCCGGATCTGGTAGAGATGGGCTGGACCTCGCAAGAGAAGCTCGACAACATCATCCAGCGCACCCGTGACGGTGGCGCCGAGATCGTTGGCCTGCTGAAAACCGGCTCGGCCTTCTACGCGCCGGCTGCCAGCGCCGTGGAAATGGCTGAAGCCTATCTGAAAGACCAGAAACGCCTGCTGCCCTGTGCGGCTTGGGTTGATGGCGCGCTGGGCCTTGATGGGCTTTATGTGGGTGTGCCCACCGTGATCGGTGCCGGTGGTATCGAACGCGTGGTCGACATCAAAATGAACAAAGACGAGCAGGCGATGTTCGACAAATCCGTCGACGCCGTGAAAGGCCTCGTGGAAGCCTGTAAAGGTATTGATCCGACGCTCGCCTGAGCCTGATCACATCTGATCTGAAAAGGCCGGGCCTGGTGCCCGGCCTTTTCTTTTGCCCGAGAGGAATATCGAGGGAAAATCATGACCGACAAAATCCTGACCTTCGGAAGCGAAAAAGTATTGCTGCTCGCCGATACCGGCCCATTGCTTGCCCGCCCGGGGGATACCAACGACTTCCTGGCGCTGAGCTGGGGCAGCGAGGCGAGCACCATGGTGATCCCGCGCACGCGGCTGGGGGAGGATTTTCTACAGCTTCGCACCCGGCTGGCGGGCGAGGTGGTACAGAAATTCGTCAATTACGGGCTGCGGCTGGTGGTGCTGGGCGATATTTCCGATGCGCTGGCGCAAAGCGCGGCGCTACGCGATTTCGTGCGCGAAGCCAATGCCGGGCGGCATCTGTGGTTTTTGCCCGACGAGGAGGTTCTGGCGCAGAAATTCGGGGGGTGAATCGGGGTAGGGCTGACAGCTCTGAAAGCAGGCATCTGGCGGTCGCCCAACCCATGTCGCATATGCTCGCTGGGGCGACGCAAAGCGATTCACGGCTGCGTCAGCCTGTCGCGATCTACATTTGTGATCACATAATTCACACGTGTGATCACAAAATTCGAATAATCCGGCATAATCCTGCGAATTCGACAGAAAACCATTTCTTCATCCCGGTGTGATGTGCATTGTGCCCAACAATCGCAAGCAGACGGGGAGAGTTCATGAACATCCACGAATACCAGGCGAAGGCTCTCCTTCGCAGCTATGGTGCGCCGGTCTCGGACGGGCGTGTGGTGCTCAAGGCCGATGAGGCCAAGACAAAAGCCAGCGAGCTGGATGGGCCGCTCTGGGTGGTGAAAGCCCAGATCCATGCCGGCGGCCGTGGCAAGGGCCATTTCAAGGAAGCAGAAGCAGGCGAAAAGGGCGGCGTTCGGCTGGCCAAATCGGTTGAAGAAGCTGCCGAAGAAGCCAAAAAGATGCTTGGCCGTACGCTGGTGACCCACCAGACCGGTCCGGCAGGCAAACAGGTCAACCGCATCTATATCGAAGATGGCTCCGGCATTGAGCGCGAACTCTATCTCGCTCTGCTGGTCGACCGCCAAACCTCGCGTATCTCGTTCGTCTGCTCGACCGAAGGCGGCATGGATATTGAAGAGGTCGCCGCGTCGACCCCCGAAAAGATCCTCAGCTTCTCGATTGATCCGGCCACCGGCTATCAGGGCTTCCACGGTCGCCGTGTTGCCTTTGCGCTGGGCCTCGAAGGCGCTCAGGTGAAGCAATGCGTGGCGCTGATGGGCCTGCTCTATAAAGTCTTCACCGAAAAAGACATGGAGATGCTTGAGATCAACCCGCTGATCGTGACCGATGGCGGTGATCTGAAAGTGCTCGACGCCAAGTTTGGCTTTGATGGCAACGCCATCTATCGCCACCCGGATATTGCCGAGCTGCGCGACACCACCGAGGAAGATCCGAAAGAGCTGGAAGCCTCGAAATACGACCTCAACTACATCGCGCTCGACGGCGAAATCGGCTGCATGGTCAACGGCGCCGGTCTGGCCATGGCGACGATGGATATCATCAAGCTCTACGGGGCCGAGCCTGCCAACTTCCTCGATGTGGGTGGCGGCGCGACCAAAGAGAAAGTCACCGAAGCCTTCAAGATCATCACCTCCGACCCGAACGTGAAGGGTATTCTGGTGAACATCTTCGGCGGCATCATGCGTTGCGATATCATCGCAGAAGGCGTGATCGCGGCGGTGAAGGAAATGGGCCTGAAGGTTCCGCTCGTCGTCCGCCTCGAAGGCACCAATGTCGATGAAGGCAAGGCCATCATCAACAATTCGGGCCTCGATGTGATCGCCGCCGACAACCTGTCGGATGGCGCTGAAAAGATCGTGAAAGCGGTGAAGGGATAAGACACGATGGCAATTCTCATTGACGAAAACACCAAAGTGATCTGTCAGGGCTTCACCGGCTCGCAGGGCACCTTTCACTCGGAACAGGCCATCGCCTATGGCACCAAGATGGTTGGCGGTGTGACCCCGGGCAAAGGTGGGCAAACCCATCTGAACCTGCCGGTTTACAACTCGGTGCATGAGGCGAAAGCCAAGACCGAAGCCAATGCTTCGGTGATCTATGTGCCGCCGCCCTTTGCAGCGGATTCGATCCTTGAGGCGATCGACGCCGAGATGGAGCTGATCGTCTGCATCACCGAGGGCATTCCGGTGCTCGACATGATGAAGGTGAAACGCGCGCTGGAAGGCTCGAAATCGCGCCTGATCGGCCCGAACTGCCCCGGCGTGATTACGCCCGACGCCTGCAAGATCGGCATCATGCCCGGCCATATTCACAAACGCGGCAGCGTGGGTGTTGTTAGCCGCTCGGGTACGCTTACCTATGAAGCCGTAAAACAGACCTCGGATATCGGCCTAGGCCAATCTACCGCCGTGGGCATCGGTGGCGACCCGATCAAGGGCACCGAACATATCGACGTGCTCGACATGTTCCTCGACGATCCGGAAACCACCTCGATGATCATGATCGGCGAGATTGGTGGTTCGGCTGAGGAAGAAGCCGCCGAGTTCCTGAAGGAGCAGAAGAAAAAAGGCCGCTGGAAGCCGGTTGCCGGGTTCATTGCCGGGCGCACCGCGCCTCCGGGCCGCCGCATGGGCCATGCCGGTGCGATCGTTGCCGGTGGCAAAGGCGATGCGGAAAGCAAGATTGAAGCCATGCGCTCTGCCGGTATCATCGTCGCCGACAGCCCCGCCACGCTGGGCGAGGCGGTGCTGGAAGCTATTAAAGGTTGAGATCAGTGGGAGGACTGAAAGGGTTCATTTTTTTGCTGACTGGTTTGTTTGCCGGTGCCGCTGCTCATGCAGAGGTGACAGCGGAACTCTGCACAAATTCAGTCCTCCCAATTGTTGACCCAAAACTAGCGCCTTTGTTCCAACAAAGTTGGCGTGCATATGAAGCGGGCGAAACCGCGGATCCATGGTTGGCGGGCTTGTCCGTGATTTCGATGGCTCCTGTTTTCGTTTCGTTTCCAAGCCAAGAGAATATCAAGCTAAATTGGTCTTCGGCTGAAAGAACGACACGCAAGGCTCTATCTCGATTGGAAGGGCAAAATTCGTCACTTCGGCGTGCCTATTTCATGAGCCAAACAAACAGCGCGTACCTCAAAGTGAAAGTCGAGGCTTGGCCAGGTTCGGATCAGGCCCTTGTGACGTGCTCTCTCGCATCACTCGAGAATCCGTTTTTAGAAGATCCAGAAATGACCGGCATCGTGAAGCGGGCAGAGCAGTCAACTGAGAATGGCGACTGGGTGCTGGACCCACGACTTTCTCAGATTGAAAACTCCGTGATCGCCTCATCCTTGATGAAGGAAGGTGGGCAAATTATCAATTTTGTTGATGGCCCATGGAGGAATGAACTTGTCCCGAAACCAAATGCGTCAACCC
>JARRIY010000014.1:0-25332 GCA_037379985.1 Maritimibacter sp. | reverse complement strand
CCCCGGCCGGGTAAAGCTTCACCGCCGGGATCAACCCGCTGGCGGCGGCGTGTGCCACATCTTCCGGGTCGGTCTGTTCGGTGAGGTAAAGCACCATCAAGGGCTCGAACACCATGCCACCGGGCAGGGCGGCCATGATCCGGGCGCGATAGGCTGCGGCCTCGTCCCCGGTCACCACCGGCGGCACCAGATTGGGCATCACGATGGCACGGGCAAAATGGCGCGCGGTTTCGGGCAGAACGGCCTCAAGCATCGCGCCATCGCGCAGATGCAGGTGCCAATCGTCGGGGCGGCGGAGCGTGAGGGTGTGTGTCATAGCGCGCACGGGATAACGCATGGGGCAGGCGCGGGCTAGCTGGAATCGTGTGGCGGAGTTAGGTTTGCGCAAAGGAGTCCGTTAATGAGTATCGAGATTATCACCGCCGACATCACCACGCTTGACGTCGATGCGATTGTGAATGCCGCCAATTCCAGCCTTTTGGGCGGTGGCGGCGTTGATGCAGCCATTCATCGGGCCGCAGGGCCGGGGCTGCTGGAGGAATGCAAAACCCTTGGCGGTTGCCCGACCGGCGAAGCTCGCATGACCGGCGGCTATGGGTTGAAAGCCCGCTATGTGATTCACACGGTCGGGCCGGTCTGGCGCGGCGGCAAAGAGGGCGAGGCGGAATTGCTTGCCTCCTGCTATCGCCATTCGCTGTATCTGGCTGAAACGGCAGGCTGCGACAGCATCGCGTTTCCGGCCATTTCCACCGGCGTTTACGGCTATCCCGCTCATGCGGCAGCACGAATCGCCATGCGCGAATGCCTGCTCTGGCCGCGGGATCATGATCTGCCCATGAACATCGTCTTGTGCTGCTTCTCCAATGCCAGCGCCGAAGCGCACCATCTGGCATTGGATTTTTGACAAGAAGCATGGGGTGAAATAGCCTATATTCCGATGGAATAAGTCAGGAATATCAGCGCGGAAATATGGCTTCGTTTGGTTGACCCCTCTAAATCCGGAGAGTAAACCCCGCGAGAGCCAAACTGTCGCGGACCATCCGCCAAAGGAGCTTCACGTGGAAGACCTTCTCCGGGAATATCTCCCCATTGTCATTTTCCTTGCCGTTGCCATAGCCCTTGGGGCTGTGTTTCTGATCGCCGCCGCCGTGCTTGCCGTGCGCAATCCGGACCCCGAAAAGGTTTCGGCCTATGAATGCGGGTTCAACGCGTTTGACGACGCGCGGATGAAATTCGATGTCAGGTTCTACCTCGTGTCGATCCTGTTCATCATTTTCGATCTGGAAATCGCTTTCCTGTTCCCTTGGGCTGTCGCCTTTAAGGATATCGGGCTTGTCGGCTTCTGGTCGATGATGGTGTTCCTGGCCGTGCTGACCATCGGCTTTGCCTATGAATGGAAGAAGGGGGCGCTCGAATGGGAGTGATGACCGGAGCCAACACCGCCGGAGCCGATAAAGAGGCTACGGTGAAAGCGATGGGGGAAGAGCTGGCCGATAAAGGCTTCCTGCTCACCACCACCGACGACATCATGACCTGGGCGCGTACCGGGTCGCTGCACTGGATGACCTTCGGTCTGGCCTGCTGCGCGGTCGAGATGATCCACGGCGCCATGGCGCGCTACGATATCGAACGTTTCGGCACTGCGCCGCTGGCTACGCCCCGTCAGGCTGACCTGATGATCGTGTCCGGCACCGTGACCAACAAGATGGCCCCGGCGATCCGCAAGCTCTACGACCAGATGCCGGAACCGCGCTATGTGATCTCGATGGGGTCCTGCGCCAATGGCGGTGGCTATTATCACTATTCTTATTCGGTAGTGCGCGGCGTTGATCGTCTGCTGCCCGTCGATGTTTATGTGCCCGGCTGCCCGCCGACCGCCGAAGCCCTGCTTTACGGCATCCTGCAGCTGCAGCGGAAAATCCGCCGCACCGGAACGATTGCGAGGTAAGCCATGTCCGAAGCACTTATGGAACTTGGCGCCCAGATCGAAGCCAAACGCCCCGAACAGGTGATCGGCTGGTCGGTCGAATATGGCGAGCTGATGCTGGAAATCCGCTCGAACGCGCTGCCCGGGATCATGGAATTCCTGAAATCCGATGCGGCCTGCAAATTTGCCACTCTGGTTGATATCACCGCGGTGGACTGGCCCGAGCGCGAACAGCGCTTTGACGTGGTCTATAACCTGCTCAGCATGTATCAGAACCAACGCATCCGGGTGAAATGCGCGGTTGCCGAGGGCGAGCTGGTGCCGTCGGTTACCAGCGTGCACAAGGTGGCGAACTGGTTTGAACGCGAAGTCTTCGACATGTTCGGGATCGTCTTCACCGGCCATCCGGACCTGCGCCGCATTCTGACCGATTATGGGTTCCGCGGCCATCCGCTGCGCAAGGATTTCCCGACCACGGGTTATTCCGAAGTGCGTTACGATGAGGCCGAGAAGCGCGTGGTCTATGAGCCGGTTTCGCTGGTTCAGGATTACCGCCAGTTTGATTTCATGTCGCCCTGGGAAGGTGCCAAATATGTGCTGCCCGGTGACGAGAAAGCCGAAGGGAAGGGCGAATGATGGACGGCGCCAAAGGCTTTGAAGACGCCCTGACGGGCGAACAGAAGATTCGCAATTTCAACATCAACTTTGGCCCGCAACACCCGGCGGCACACGGCGTGCTGCGGATGGTGCTGGAGCTGGATGGCGAGATCGTTGAACGCGCCGACCCGCATATCGGTCTTTTGCATCGCGGCACCGAAAAGCTGATGGAAAGCCGCACCTATCTGCAAAACATCCCGTATTTCGACCGGCTCGATTACGTGGCGCCGATGAACCAGGAGCACGCTTTCTGCCTGGCCATCGAAAAGCTGACCGGCACCGAAGTGCCGCGTCGTGGCAGCCTGATCCGGGTGCTCTATTCCGAGATCGGCCGGGTGCTGAACCACCTGCTTAACGTCATGTCGCTGACCATCGACGTGGGCGCGCTCAGCCCGCCGCTCTGGGGCTATGAAGAACGTGAAAAGCTGATGGGCTTTTACGAACGGGCTTGTGGCGCGCGGATGCACGCGAATTACTTCCGCCCCGGCGGTGTGCATCAGGATCTGCCCTCAGACCTGCTCGACGATATCGAAGCCTGGGCGCATAAGTTCCCGTCGATGCTCGACGATTACGACGCGATGGTCACCGAAAACCGCATTTTCAAACAGCGGACGGTGGATATCGGCGCTGTGAACGAAGAAGAAGTGCAAAGCTGGGGCCTGACCGGCGTTATGGCGCGCGGTTCGGGGCTGGCTTGGGATCTGCGCCGTGCGCAGCCCTATGAATGCTACAACGAGTTCGATTTCAAAGTCGTGACCGGCACCAATGGCGATACCTATGATCGCAACAATGTGCGCATGGCGGAAATGCGGGAATCGACCAAGATCATCCTGCAAGCGATTGAAAAACTGCGGGCGCCGGACGGGCAGGGCGATGTTCTGTCGCGTGGCAAGCTGACCCCGCCGAAACGCGGCGAGATGAAAAGCTCGATGGAATCGCTGATCCATCACTTCAAGCTTTACACCGAGGGCTTCCACGTTCCGGCTGGCGAAACCTATACCGCCATCGAAGCGCCGAAGGGCGAGTTTGGCGTCTACCTTGTGGGCGACGGGTCGAACAAACCCTATCGCTGCAAGATCCGCGCCCCCGGATATGTGCATCTGCAATCGCTGATCCACATCGCCAAAGGCCACCAGCTGGCCGACGTGGCCGCTCTGGTCGGTACGATCGACATCGTGTTCGGGGAGATCGACCGTTGATGCGCAAGTTTACGCAACTGAGCTTTGCTGCCGGGGTGAGCCTTGTGCTTGCAGCGCCGGGCTTTGCTGAACCGGGCAATGTGCTTTATGACCTGATCGATAATTCCTTCGGTTATACCAGCATTGGCGAAAACACTGTGCTGATTCAGGGCGAGATGAATCCCGAGCTTTGCCATTTTTCGGGAAGCGATGCCTATTTCGATGCGGTGCTTGCTGGGGATGAGGCTGCAAAAACCGCAGCTCAACCGAATGCGACCTGTGTGCCCCTGTCGATTTTCGAAGTCATCGCGACTGGATCAAGCATTGATAGCATTTTCGATCTCGCAACCGCTGTGGACGAGGCAGAAGGCTATTTTGTGCCGACCCCCGGAACGCTTTTGCTCGAAGGGTACGACCAGATTGATCTGTGCCGTTTTACCCTGCCCGATGCCTATTTTGACGCCGTAATGGCAGGAGAGGAGCCCGATGAGGGCTCGCGTCCTTCTGTCATTTGTCTGCCCCTGAATGAGGTGTTTCAGTAATGCTGCGCCGACTGCACCACGAACAGCCCGAGAGCTTTGAATTCACCCCGGCAAACCTTGCCTGGGCTGAAGGTCAGATCACCAAATACCCCGAAGGCCGTCAGGCTTCCGCGATCATCCCGCTTCTGTGGCGGGCGCAGGAGCAAGAGGGCTGGCTGAGCCGCCCGGCGATTGAATATGTCGCCGATATGCTGGGCATGGCCTATATTCGGGCGCTGGAAGTAGCGACCTTCTACTTCATGTTCCAACTGCAACCCGTTGGGTCGGTTGCGCATTTCCAGATCTGTGGCACGCTCTCGTGCATGATCATGGGCGCCGAAGACCTGATCGCGGTGGCGAAAGAGAAAATCGCGCCGAAGCCGTTTGAGCTGTCGGCCGATGGCAAGTTTTCCTGGGAAGAGGTGGAATGCCTCGGGGCCTGCACCAACGCGCCGATGGCGCAGGTGGGCAAGGATTTCTACGAAGACCTGACCACCGATAATTTTGCCGATCTGATCGACAAGCTGGGCGCGGGCGAAGTGCCGGTGCCGGGGCCGCAAAATGGCCGCTATGCTGCCGAGCCGCTCGCCGGTCTGACCGCGCTGACCGAGCACGAAAGCGGGCGCACGCAATATAACGCTTCAGTGGCGCTGGCGACCTCGATTGGCGACACCGTGAAACGCATCGACGGCACCGAAGTGCCGCTGTCGACCCCGTGGCTGGCTGGCGGTCGCAAGGTGCATGTGAGCGCCAAGAAGACGCCTGCGAAAGCTGCGGCTAAACCGGCAGCCAAGCCTGCGGCCAAGAAAGCCGAGCCGAAAGCTGCTGCGCCGAAAGCCACCAAGGCTGATACGGATGCGAAAGCCAAGAAGCCCCGCGCCATGAAAGAGGCGCGCAAGGCCGGTGCCGACGATCTGAAACAGCTCAAAGGGGTCGGGCCGAAGCTTGAAACCTTGCTCAACGAGATGGGCTATTTCCATTTCGACCAGATCGCCAAATGGACCGATGCCGAAGTGGCTTGGGCCGATGAAAATCTGGTCGGCTTCAAAGGCCGCGTCAGCCGCGATGGCTGGGTGGAGCAGGCGAAAATTCTGGCCGAGGGCGGCGAAACGGAATTTTCCAAACGCGTGAAAAAGGGCGACGTCTACTAAGGCGTCGGGAGAGAAGTGAATGAGCAGTAATCCAGACATGGAAGCGGGCAGAGAGCAGGGCAGGCTGGCAGGCCTCGTTATTGCGCTGACCGGCGTGGCCTGGGTTGCGGCGACATGGGCGGGCGATCACTGGGACTGGACCCAGCGCACCCGTGCCCTGTTTGATCTGGCGGCGCTCGCAGGCTTTGCCTTTGCGATGGTCGTGACCTACCGGATCTGGCGCGCGCGCCGGAAGGATGAAGGATAAGACGTATGTTGAAGGATCAAGACCGGATCTTCACCAACATCTATGGCATGCATGACCGCTCGCTTGCGGGCGCGAAAGCGCGCGGCCATTGGGATGGCACGGCGGCGATCATCAAGAAGGGTCGCGACTGGATCGTCGACGAGATGAAAGCCTCGGGTCTGCGTGGCCGTGGCGGCGCTGGCTTCCCGACCGGGCTGAAATGGTCCTTCATGCCGAAGGAAAGCGATGGGCGTCCGTCCTACCTGACGATCAATGCCGATGAATCTGAACCCGGCACCTGTAAAGACCGCGAAATCATGCGCCACGATCCGCATACGCTGATCGAAGGTGCGCTGATCGCCAGCTTCGCCATGGGCGCGCATACCGCCTATATCTATATCCGCGGCGAGTTCATCCGTGAACGCGAAGCGCTGCAGGCGGCGATTGACGAATGCTACGATGCCGGGCTGCTGGGCAAAAACGCCGCTGGTTCGGGCTGGGATTTCGATCTGTTCCTGCATCACGGTGCCGGCGCCTATATCTGTGGCGAAGAAACCGCGCTTCTGGAAAGCCTTGAAGGCAAGAAGGGCATGCCCCGGATGAAACCGCCCTTCCCGGCGGCGGCGGGCCTCTATGGTTGCCCGACCACGGTGAACAACGTCGAGTCGATTGCTGTGGTGCCGACCATCCTGCGCCGTGGCGCAAGCTGGTTTGCTGGCTTTGGCCGTCAGAACAACGCGGGCACCAAGCTGTTTGCGATCTCGGGCCATGTGAACAACCCGGTCGTGGTGGAAGAAGCCATGTCGATCACTTTCGAAGAGCTGATCGAAAAGCATTGCGGCGGCATTCGCGGGGGTTGGGACAACCTGCAAGCGGTGATCCCGGGCGGCAGCTCGGTGCCGGTGGTGCGCGGTGAAAACATGCGCGACGCGATCATGGATTTTGATTACCTGCGCGGCGATCTGGGCTCTGGCCTCGGTACGGCGGCGGTGATCGTGATGGATAAATCGGTCGATATCGTCAAAGCCATCTGGCGCCTGTCGAAATTCTACAAGCATGAAAGCTGCGGTCAGTGTACCCCGTGCCGCGAAGGCACCGGCTGGATGATGCGGGTGATGGATCGTCTGGTGAAAGGCGAGGCCGAGCTCGAAGAAATTGATATGCTATTTGATGTGACCAAACAGGTTGAAGGCCATACTATTTGTGCCCTCGGCGATGCGGCGGCCTGGCCCATTCAGGGTCTGATCCGCAATTTCCGGGGTGAGATTGAAGATCGTATTAAAGCCGCAAAAAGCGGCAATCTGGCAGCGGAGTAAAACCATGTCGAAGCTTTGCAAAGACTGCAGATATTGGGATAGCGAAGAATACCGTGGCTCGGGCCTGTGCCGCCGCAAGGCGCCGGTGCTTGAGGTGCGAGGCGGCACGGTGGTGACCGAAACCGGTCTGTGGCCCATGACCCAGGGCTATGACTGGTGCGGTGAATTTGAACAAAACAACAAGCAGAAATAAGGCGCAGTTTCCAATGATCCGCATGATTGTGAAAGTTTCCGCAGTTTCGGCTGCACTTATCGCGGGACCGGCGCTGGCGTCGGACGCTGATAAGGCCGATACGCCGCTTGGCAAAGCCTATATGGCGCTGCTGGAGCCGATGCAATTTGCCAAGATTGTTGGCGAGGAATGCGACGAATATAGCTACGATCAGGAAAAAGCCTCGACCGAGACGCAGGCCTTTATCGAGAGCCAAATGGACGAAGGCACCGACCCGGACGCCTTGGCTTCGATCTCTGACTACGTGTCCTATGACACGATCAAGGCCGATTTCGGCGCCTGGCTTGAAGAAAACAACGTCGCCTATGGCGACACTGCCGCGCTTTGCGTTGCCGGGATCGGCGATGAGATTGTCGCGCAATATCTGGTGGCGAACTAACAGCATGACCCAAACCGGCACAGATATCGCAATGCTGACCACGGGGCGCCATTCGGCCCTCGCGGATGGCGTGCGCGTGCCGGGGAACGGCTGGATGACACCAGGTTCAGGCGAGGCCGGCACCGCGATGAACCAGTGGCGCGATCATCTCGCGCAAGCGGGTAAGATATTCCCGGGGGCAACCCCTGCAAGACGAGAAGGTTTGACATGAGCGACCTGAAAAAGATCGTCATCGACGGCAACGAGGTTGAAGTTGATGGGGCGATGACCATCCTTCAGGCGGCAGAGGTCGCTGGCATTGAAGTGCCGCGTTTCTGCTACCACGAACGGCTGTCGATTGCCGGTAACTGGGGGCCGGAAGGCCAGCCGCCGGTGGTGAAAACCAATTCGCCGATGGTGAAAAAGGCGCGGGAAGGGGTGATGGAATTCATCCTGATCAACCACCCGCTGGATTGCCCGATCTGCGATCAGGGCGGCGAATGCGATCTGCAGGATCAGGCGCTGGCTTATGGCCGCTCGGAAAACCGCTTTGCCGAAGCCAAGCGCGCGGTGGATGACATCAATCTCGGCCCGCTTGTGTCGACCCAGATGACCCGCTGCATTTCCTGCACCCGTTGCGTGCGTTTCACTTCGGAAGTCGCCGGGATCACCCAGATGGGCCAAACCGGGCGCGGCGAGGATGCCGAGATCATCTCGTATCTGAACGAGACGCTGGATTCGAACCTTCAGGGCAATATCATCGACCTGTGCCCGGTTGGCGCGCTGACCTCGAAGCCTTACGCCTTTACCGCCCGTCCGTGGGAGCTGACCAAGACCGTAACCATCGACGTGATGGATGCGCTTGGCTCCAATATCCGCGTTGATACCAAGGGCCGTGAAGTCAAACGGATCATGCCGCGCAACCATGACGGCGTGAACGAGGAATGGATTTCCGACAAATCGCGTTTCATCTGGGACGGGCTGAAACGCCAGCGTCTCGACACGCCCTATATCCGCGAAAACGGCAAGCTGCGCAAAGCAAGCTGGCCGGAAGCGCTGAGCGCCGCCGCGAAAGCCATGAAGGGTGCCAGCAAGCTGGCCGGTCTGGTCGGCGATCTGGCCTCGACCGAAGCCGCGTTCAGCCTGAAACAGCTGGTCGAAGGGCTGGGCGGCAATGTGGAATGCCGTGTGGACGGGGCGAAACTGGTTGAAGGCAACCGTTCGGCCTATGTCGGCACCGCGACCATCGAAGACCTCGAAAATGCCAAGATGATCCAGCTGATCGGCACCAACCCGCGCGACGAAGCGCCGGTGCTGAACGCGCGGATCCGCAAGGCCTGGCTGAAAGGGGCCGATATCGGCCTGATCGGTCAGCAGGTCGATCTGACCTATGATTATGCCTATATGGGCGATGATCGCGCGGCGCTAGACAAGGTGCTGGAGAACAAATTCGAGAAGGTGCTTGAAGTTCCTTCGGTGGTGGTGATCGGCCAGGGCGCGATCAACGAAGCCGATGGCGAAGCGGTTCTGGCCGCTGCGATGAAGCTGGCCGAGCTGACCAACTCGAAATTCATGGTGCTGCACACCGCCGCTGGCCGTGTTGGCGCGATGGATGTGAATGCCACCACCAAAGGTGGGCTGAAAGCCGCGACCGAAGATGCCGATGTGATCTTCAACATGGGCGCGGACGAGCTGGAAATCGATGCTGGCCCGACGGTGATCTATATGGGTAGCCATGGCGACCGTGGTGCGCACCGGGCCGATATCATCCTGCCCGCCGCCGCCTATACCGAGGAATCGGGGCTGTTCGTGAATACCGAAGGCCGCCCGCAACTGGCGCTGCGTGCCAGCTTCCCGCCGGGCGAGGCCAAGGAAAACTGGGCCGTGCTGCGCGCACTTTCGGCTGAGCTGGGCGCGACCCAACCCTGGGATAGCCAAGCCGGTCTGCGCCGGGCGCTGATCGAAGCCGTGCCGCATCTGGGCGCGCTGGATCAGGTGCCGGAAAACGCCTGGAAAGCGGTGAAGCCGAAGAAACTGGCGAAAGCCACGTTCCGCAACGCGATCCGCGATTTCTATCTGACCAACCCGATTGCCCGCGCTTCAGCGCTGATGGGCGAGCTGTCGGCGCTGGCGAAAGCCCGCACCGCCGAGGGGATTGCCGCAGAATGATGCAATCCGCCCGCCATATCACCCCGCTTGCCGCGCTGGCGCTTGCCGCCTGCGCGCCTCAAGGCGAGACGGTGAGCCGGGCTGCGCAGCCGTTCATGCCGGAATATCTCGGCATCGAAACGGCGCTGCTCGATGGCGATCTGGTGGATTTCACCCTGCGCATGACCGGTGCGCGCGATGAACAGGATGTGGCGGATTACGGCGATTGTGCCGCGGCGCGCTATGCGCTGATCCGGGGCTACGGATTTGCCCGCCATGTGCGCACGAGTATTGAGAATAGCGGCAATGTCTGGACGGGAGACGCGGTATACGTCATCTCCGACGCATTGCCGGAAGGCTTGCGGACGATTGATGCGGAAGTAACGACCGCCGCTTGCAACGAAAACGGGATACCGACGATCTGAGGCCCATGCACGATGTATGAATTTTTCACGACGACAAATCTCGGCATAGCACTGCTCATCCTAGGAGAGGTGCTGCTGATCGTGGTGCCGCTTCTGGTGGCGCTGGCCTTCCTTCTGTGGATGGACCGCAAGGTCTGGGGCGCGGTGCAGCTGCGGCGCGGGCCCAACGTGGTGGGGCCGTTCGGCCTGCTGCAAAGCTTTGCGGACTTCATCAAATATGTGTTGAAAGAAATCATCGTGCCTGCGGGGGCTGACAAATTCGTCTTCTTCCTCGCCCCGATGCTCAGCCTGGTGCTGGCGATGGTGGCCTGGTCGGTGATCCCCTTCAACGAAGGCTGGGTGCTGGCCGATATCAACGTGGCGATCCTGTTCATCTTCGCGGTCTCCTCGCTTGAGGTTTACGGCGTGATCATGGGCGGCTGGGCGTCGAACTCGAAATATGCGTTCCTCGGCTCGCTGCGCTCGGCGGCACAGATGATTTCCTACGAGGTTTCGCTGGGCCTGATCATCATCGGTGTGATCCTGTCGACCGGCTCGATGAACCTGACCGATATCGTGCATGCCCAGAACGGTTCGGGGATCTTCTCCTGGTACTGGATCCCGCATTTCCCGATGGTGTTTCTGTTCCTGATCTCGGCGCTGGCCGAAACCAACCGCCCGCCGTTCGACCTGCCGGAAGCGGAATCGGAACTGGTTGCTGGCTTCAAGGTTGAATATTCCTCGACCGCCTATCTGCTGTTCATGATCGGTGAATATGTGGCGATCGTGCTGATGTGCACGATGATCTCGCTGCTGTTCTTCGGCGGCTGGCTGAGCCCGATTGAGGCGCTGCCGGACGGCATCATGTGGCTTCTGATCAAGATCGTGTTCTTCTTCTTCATCTTCTCGATGGTGAAGGCGATCACGCCGCGCTACCGCTACGACCAGCTGATGCGGATCGGTTGGAAAGTGTTCCTGCCGCTGTCGCTGGGCTGGGTTGTTCTGGTGGCATTCTTCGCGCAATACGGCGCCTTCTGGGGCACCTATGCCCGCTGGACCGTGGGAGGTTAATCTGATGGCATTCGACTACGTCCGCGCTGCCAAATACTTCGTGCTTTGGGATTTTCTGGTCGGCTTCAAGCTGGGCATGAAATACTTCTTCAAGCCGAAGGTGACGATCAACTACCCCTATGAAAAGGGCCATCTGTCGCCGCGTTTCCGGGGTGAGCACGCGCTGCGCCGCTATCCCAATGGCGAAGAACGCTGCATTGCCTGTAAGCTTTGCGAAGCGATCTGCCCGGCGCAGGCGATCACCATTGATGCCGAACCGCGTGACGATGGCTCGCGGCGCACCACGCGCTACGATATCGACATGACGAAATGCATCTATTGCGGCTTCTGTCAGGAAGCCTGCCCGGTGGATGCCATCGTCGAGGGGCCGAATTTCGAATACGCCACCGAAACCCGCGAAGAGCTGTTTTACGACAAGCAGAAGCTTCTGGATAACGGCGAGCGTTGGGAAGCCGAGATTGCCCGCAATCTTGAGCTGGACGCCCCGTACAGATGAGCCAATTTGCCCGCATATCGGCGCTGCCTGTTGAGGTGGTCGAAAACGGGCCGGGCGGCTTTGCCGCGCCGATGACAGATTTTGCCAAGCTCCACCTGATTGGGGCTGGCGAACAGAACAACGAGGAGAGGGACGCATGAGCGTTGCTGCAGTCGCATTCTACATCTTTGCGCTGACCGTGCTCACCGGCGCGATTTTCACCATCGTCAGCCGTAACCCGGTGCATTCGGTGCTCTGGCTGATCTTGACCTTTGTCGGCGCGACAGGACTGTTCGTGATGATGGGGGCCGAGTTTATCGCCATGCTGCTGATGATCGTCTATGTCGGCGCGGTGGCGGTGCTGTTCCTTTTCGTGGTGATGATGCTCGACGTCGATTTCGCCGAGCTGAAAGCGGGCATGGCGAAATACATGCCTGTCGGGTTGCTGATCGGCGTGGTGCTGATGGTTGAGCTGGGCATGATGTTCGGCGACTGGGCCACCGCTGACGGTGTGCAGGTCATGGCGAGCCCGGTTGTGGCCGCTGATATGCCCAATACCGGGATGCTGGGTCTGGTGGTCTATGATGATTACCTGCTCTTGTTCCAGCTTGCCGGTCTGGTGCTGCTGGTCGCAATGATCGGTGCCATCGTGCTGACCGTGCGCCACCGCAAGGATATCAAGCGTCAGAACGTGGTTGCGCAGATGCATCGCGATCCGCAGGCGCAGTTGCATTATGTCGATGTGAAACCGGGGCAGGGGCTTTGATCAGACTTTTCCCCATATCTGCTGTTCTCTGGACGCTGACGGTTCAGGCCTCGCTGGCCTGCACCATCTTCCCGGAAGAACGGACAGCAGCTGAGGTACGGCGCGACAGCCTGCCGGTCGTTCAGGGTGCGAATTGCGCATTCCAGAATGGCGGGCTGGATGATCTGTTCTCGGCCGGGCCGGCAGAAGATATGGGGAATGGGCGCGTTGTTCAGATGATCGATGAGTCTCGGGCTCTGGTGATCGACTGTAACGGGCGTGAGTTGATCGAGATCGCCGGGCCGCTGGTTGCCAATACGAGTGAGTTCATTTCCTGCTGCGATCCGATGGAGGTCAATGCTGCGGTGAGAAAACCGGCCGGGCCGCTGACGCTGAAAGAAGGCGACACGCTGGACGGGCTTCGGGCCGCTGCCCGCGCGGTGAATGCTCCGATAGACGAAGATATCGCCTGGCTGTTTCACGACCGCTACGGCAAACCCTACCGGCAAAAAGACAGGGTAGATACCCTGTGTGGCTGCAAGCTGTTCTACCCGGACAGCCCGGGGGGGAAGTGATGACCCAGTACCCAGCGGGCCAAACCCGCAACGCCATTTACGGCGACACAGAATTCCCCGCGGCAACGCCCGCGACGAGCAAAGGAAGCGACCGGCAAGGTCAGATACGAGGGATAACATGATCGGACTTGAACATTACCTGGGGCTGGCGGCGGCATTGTTCGTCATTGGCATTTTCGGGCTCTTCCTGAACCGCAAAAACGTCATCGTGCTGCTCATGTCTATCGAACTGATGCTGCTCGCGGTGAATATCAACCTGGTGGCCTTTTCGACCTTCCTGGGCGATCTGACCGGTCAGGTCTTCACACTCTTCGTGCTCACGGTGGCTGCTGCTGAGGCTGCAATCGGCCTCGCCATCCTCGTGAGCTTCTTCCGTGGCCGCGGCACGATCGCGGTGGAAGATGTCAACGTGATGAAAGGCTGAGGTTCATGGTCCAGACTATCCTCTTTGCCCCGCTCATCGGTGCGATCATCGCGGGCTTCGGCCATCGCGTGATCGGCGATAAAGGCGCGCAATATCTTACCACCGCGCTCCTGTTCCTCGCCATGCTGCTGAGCTGGATCGTGTTCCTGACGCTGGGAAGCGAAACCCAGCATATCGAGATCATGCGTTGGGTTGACTCGGGCAGCCTGCAAACCGATTGGGCCGTGCGGCTCGACCGGCTGACCGCGATCATGCTGATCGTTGTCACCACGGTGTCGGCGCTGGTGCATATGTACTCGCTGGGCTACATGGCCCATGATCCGCAGTTCGAAGGCGAAAGCTATCGGCCGCGCTTCTTTGCCTATCTGTCGCTCTTCACCTTCGCCATGCTGATGCTGGTGACGGCGGATAACCTCTTGCAGATGTTCTTCGGCTGGGAAGGCGTGGGCCTTGCCTCGTATCTGCTGATCGGCTTCTACTACAAGAAACCCTCGGCCAATGCCGCCGCCATCAAGGCGTTCGTGGTCAACCGGGTGGGCGACTTTGGCTTTGCGCTCGGCATTGCCGGGCTGTTCCTGATGACCGACTCGATCAAGTTCGACGATGTCTTCGCCGCCGCCCCCGCACTGGCCGATAGCAGCCTGCATTTCCTCTGGGCCGACTGGAACGCCGCCAATGTGCTGGCCTTCCTTCTGTTCATCGGTGCGATGGGTAAATCGGCGCAGCTCTTCCTGCACACCTGGCTGCCGGACGCGATGGAAGGCCCGACCCCGGTTTCGGCCCTCATTCACGCCGCGACCATGGTGACGGCGGGCGTCTTCCTTGTCTGCCGCATGTCGCCGCTGATGGAATACGCGCCTGAAGCCACCCAGTTCATCGTGGTGATCGGTTCGCTCAGCGCCTTTATCGCCGCGACCATCGGTCTGGTGCAGAACGATATCAAACGGGTGATCGCCTATTCGACCATGTCGCAGCTCGGCTATATGTTCGTGGCCGCTGGCGTGGGCGTCTATTCGGTCGCCATGTTCCACCTGCTGACGCACGCTTTCTTCAAGGCCATGTTGTTCCTCGGTGCTGGTTCCGTGATCCACGGGATGCATCACGAGCAAGACATGCGCAATTACGGCGGGCTGCGGAAAAAACTGCCCTATACCTATTGGGCGATGATGATCGGCACGCTGGCCATTACCGGTGTCGGCATTCCGCTGACCTCGATTGGTTTTGCTGGCTTCCTGTCGAAAGACGCGATCATCGAAAGCGCCTGGGGTGCAGGGCCGAACGGCTTTGCCTTCTGGTCGCTGGTCATCGCGGCTGCGTTCACCGCCTTCTATTCCTGGCGTCTGATCTTCCTCACCTTCTACGGGACCCCGCGCGGCGATCATCATACCCATGATCACGCCCATGAAAGCCCGATGGTGATGGTGCTGCCGCTTGGCGTGCTGGCCCTTGGGGCAACCTTTGCCGGGATGATCTGGTACAACTCGTTCTTTGGCGAGCATGAGAAGGTGCTGAGCTTCTTCGGCATGGAACATCATGTTGCTGCTGCTGAGCATGGTGCTGAAGCCGGGGCCGAAGGCGCTGCTGCCGAAGCAGAAGTGCTGCCGGGCGATGATATGGCCGGGGCCGAGGCTGGCGCTGCTGCCGATCACGGTGTCAGCATGGTGGCCGAAGCTCCGAAAGGCGCGATCTACATGTCGCCGGACCGCGAAGCGCTGGAAAAAGCCCATGCCGCTCCGGCCTGGGTCAAAACCTCGCCCTTCGTTGCGATGCTGCTGGGCTTCCTGATGGCCTTCTGGTTCTACATCGTGAACCCGGCCCTGCCGAAAAAGGCCGCCGAGTCGATGCCGCATCTCTACAAGTTCCTGCTGAACAAGTGGTATTTCGACGAGGTCTACGACTTCATCTTCGTGCGTCCCGCCAAGGCGATTGGCCGCTTCCTGTGGAAACGCGGTGACGGCACCGTCATCGACGGCACGATCAATGGCGTGGCGATGGGGATTGTCCCCTGGTTCACCAAACAGGCCGTCCGGCTGCAAACCGGCTATGTCTATACCTACGCCTTCGCGATGGTTATCGGCATTGTCGCACTCATCACGATCATGGCGCTCACCGGAGGGGCGAAGTAATGGACAATCTGCTTTCGATCGTCACCTTCCTGCCGCTGGTGGCTGCCGCGATCCTCGCGCTGTTCCTGCGCGGCGACGACGAGGCTGCGGACCGCAACGCCAAATGGTTGGCGCTGGCGGCGAGCACGGCGACTTTCCTCATCTCTCTGGCGATCCTGTTCAAGTTCGACCCCAGCGACACCGGCTTTCAGATGGTGGAACAGCGGGCCTGGATTGCCGGGCTGAACTACAAGCTGGGCGTTGACGGGATCAGCGTGCTGTTTGTGCTGCTGACCACGGCGCTGATGCCGATCACCATTGCCGCCACCTGGACCGTGAAAACCCGGGTGAAGGAATACATGATCGCCTTCCTGATCCTCGAAACCCTGATGATCGGGGTCTTCGTGGCGCTGGATCTGGTGCTGTTCTACCTGTTCTTTGAAGCAGGCCTGATCCCGATGTTCCTGATCATCGGCATCTGGGGCGGCAAACGCCGGATCTACGCAGCGTTCAAATTCTTCCTCTACACCTTCCTCGGCTCGGTGCTGATGCTGGTGGCGATGATCTACATGTATGTGGATGCGGGCACGACCGATATTCCGACCCTGATGCATCACAGCTTTGCCTCTGACAGCTTCAGCCTCTTGGGCATTCAGATCGCAGGCGGCGTGCAAACCGTGCTGTTCCTGGCCTTCTTTGCCAGCTTCGCGGTGAAAATGCCGATGTGGCCGGTGCATACCTGGCTGCCTGATGCGCACGTTGAAGCGCCGACGGCGGGCTCGGTGGTGCTGGCGGCGATCCTTCTGAAAATGGGCGGCTACGGCTTCCTGCGCTTCAGCCTGCCGATGTTCCCCATCGGCTCGGAAGTGATGACCAGCTTCGTGCTGTGGATCTCGGTGATCGCGATTGTCTACACCTCGCTGGTGGCGCTGGTGCAGGAAGACATGAAAAAGCTCATCGCTTATTCCTCGGTCGCCCATATGGGCTATGTCACCGCCGGGATCTTTGCTGCCAACCAGCAAGGTATGGACGGGGCGATCTTCCAGATGATCAGCCACGGCTTTGTTGCCGGCGCGCTGTTCCTCTGCGTGGGCGTTGTCTATGACCGGATGCATACCCGCGAGATTTCCGCCTATGGTGGCCTCGTGAACCGGATGCCGGGCTATGCGCTGATCTTCATGTTCTTCACCATGGCCAATGTCGGCCTGCCGGGCACCTCGGGCTTTGTCGGGGAATTCCTGACCCTCATGGGCATGTTCCAGGCCAATACCTGGATCGCTGCCGTGGCTGCCACGGGCGTGATCCTGTCGGCCTCCTACGCGCTCTGGCTCTATCGCCGGGTAGTGTTCGGGGAACTGGTCAAGGAAAGCCTAAAATCCATCACCGATATGGACGGCCGCGAAAAGGCGATCTTTGCGCCGCTCGTGGTGATGACCATCCTTCTCGGCGTCTATCCGAGCCTGGTGACCGATCTGATCGGCCCCTCGGTGACCGCGCTGCTCGATCAATACCATGCCGCCATGCCCGCTGTTGCGGATATGGCCGCGGCCACGCATTAAGGGGAACGTGATGACCTCGTTCGATCTTCAAGCCATTCTGCCTGAGCTGATCCTCGCGGTTTACGCGATGCTCGCTCTGGTGGGTGCCGTCTATACCGGCAAGGATAGCATGACCGCGCTGGTCACATGGACCACGGCCGCCGTGATGGGCGCGCTGGCGCTCTGGATCGGCCTGTCCGATCCGATCAGCGGCACCGCCTTCAACGGGTTGCTCAGCGTCGACGCCTATGCGCGCTTCGGTCAGGTGGGCGTGCTGATTGCCGGTGCTGCCGTGCTGCTGGCCGGGCAGGAAAGCATGACCCGTCGTGGGCTGGGCCGGTTTGAATATCCGCTGCTGGTGGCGCTTGCCACGGTGGGGATGATGATCATGGTCTCGGCGGCCAATCTGATGACCCTCTATATGGGCCTCGAGCTGCAATCGCTGGCGCTCTACGTGGTGGCCGCGATGAACCGCGACTCTGTGAAATCCACCGAAGCCGGGATGAAATACTTCATCCTCGGGGCGCTGTCCTCGGGCCTGCTGCTCTATGGCGCGTCGCTGGCCTATGGCTATGCGGGCACCACCGATTTCGCCGGGATCGTCACCGCTGCCACCGATGGGCATATCGGGCTGGGCCTGCTCTTTGGCCTGACCTTTGTGGCTTCTGGCCTTGCCTTCAAGGTCTCCGCCGTGCCCTTCCATATGTGGACGCCGGATGTGTATGAAGGCGCGCCGACGCCTGTCACCGCCTTCTTTGCCACCGCGCCGAAACTGGCCGCGATGGGGCTGTTTGGCCGGGTGATGTTCGATGCCTTCGGGCAGGCCGTGGCCGACTGGCAGCAGATCATCGCGCTGATGGCGCTCTTGTCGATGTTCCTCGGTGCAATCGCCGCTATCGGGCAAACCAACATCAAACGCCTGATGGCCTATTCCTCGATCACCCATATGGGCTTTGCCCTGCTCGGGCTGGCCTCGGGCACGGCTTACGGCGTGCAGGCGATGCTGGTCTATATGGCGATTTATCTGACCATGAATGTGGGCGTTTTCGCCTTCATCATGTCGATGGAGCGTGATGGCAAACCGGTGACGGATATTGCCGCGCTGAACCAATATGCCAAGGGCGAGCCGGTGAAAGCGCTTGCGGTGCTGGTGCTGTTCTTCTCGCTGGCCGGTGTGCCGCCGATGGTGGGCTTCTTCGGGAAATTCTACGTGCTGAACGCGGCGCTGCAGGCCGGGCTGACTTGGCTGGTCATCGCCGGTGTGATCGCCTCGGTGATCGGCGCCTATTACTACATCCGTGTGGTCTATCTGATGTATTTCGGCGAGGCAGAGGCCGAAACCGTGGAAACCCAGATGAGCGCCCCTGCCTGGGTGATGCTGATGGGCTCGGCAGCGGTGATGCTGCTTGGCGTGATCAACCTGCTGGGCGTCGAAGGCGCAGCAGCGGCAGCGGCGGCGGCGCTGGTCAACTGATCCGCCCCGACGACATTTGCGAAACATGGAAACTGCCCGGTGGAACCCCGCCGGGCAGTTTTCCGCTTTTTAGCGAGGCGGTGACAGGTTTCGCCCGGCGTTGCGACTACACCAACACAGGAGGCATCCGCGATGGCTGGTAATTGGCCGCAGGGCTATGGCTATCTGCCGCTGGGCGAGGTGGCCTCGACACTCGACGAAGCTGCGAAACGCATTGCCGATTTTGCCGGGCCGACCTGGATGACCGCGACCCGCCAGACCGCCGCGCGGGGCCGTCGCGGGCGGCCTTGGGCCAATCCCAAGGGCAATTTTGCCGCCACACTGGTTCTGCCGGGTGCGGTTGGGGCTGAGGCGGCTCTGCGCAGCTTTACCATCGCTTTGGCCTTGCATGAGGCTCTGGTCGCTCTAACGGCGCGACCGCAAAGCTTTGCGCTGAAATGGCCCAATGATGTGCTGCTGAATGGCGGCAAACTGGCGGGCATCCTGCTGGAAGCGCTGAGTGTGGGCGGGCAGCCGGTGGGGCTGGCCATCGGCATCGGCGTGAACCTGGCTGAAGCGCCGGGGGCGGATGAGGTCGAGGAGGGGGCGCTGCGCCCGGTCTCGCTGCTGTCGGAAACCGGCATTGCCGTCACGCCCGAGGATCTTCTGGAAGCGCTCGCGCCTGCCTATGCCCATTGGGAGGCGCAATTTGCCACCCTCGGCTTTGCCCCGATCCGTCAGGCCTGGCTGGCCCGTGCGGCGCGGCTGGGCGAGGTGGTGACAGCGCGTTTGCCGGGGGAAGAGATCACCGGGACCTTCCGCGATGTGGACGCGGATGGGCAACTTGTCTTATCAACGCCGCGAGGCCCGCGCCGGATTGCGGCGGGCGACGTGTTTTTCTGAGGGAACGCCATGCTTCTTGCCATTGATTGCGGCAATACCAATACCGTCTTCTCGGTCTGGGATGGCGAGAAATTCCTGTGCACCCTGCGCACCTCGACCGAGCATCAGCGCACCGCTGATCAGTATTTCGTCTGGTGGGATACGCTCACCCGGCATCACGGCATCAAACCCGAGATCACCGGGGTGATCATTTCCTCGACCGTGCCGCGCGTGGTGTTCAATCTGCGTGTATTTACCGACCGCTATTTCGGCCTGCGCCCGCTGGTGGTGGGCAAGCCAGACTGCGCTCTGCCGATTGATGTGCGGGTCGATGCTGGCACCCAGGTGGGGCCGGATCGGCTGGTCAATACCGTGGCGGGGCATGATCTTTTCGGCGGTGATCTGATCGTTGTGGATTTCGGCACCGCCACCACTTTTGACGTGGTCGCCAAGGATGGCGCCTATATCGGCGGGGTGATCGCGCCCGGGGTAAATCTGAGCCTTGAAGCGCTGCATATGTCCGCCGCCGCGCTGCCGCATGTGGATATCACCCATCCGCAGCAGGTGATCGGCACCAATACCGTGGCCTGTATGCAATCGGGCGTGTTCTGGGGCTATGTCGGGCTGATCAAGGAAATCTCATCCCAGATCAAAGCCGAACGCGACCGCGCGATGAAAGTGATCGGCACTGGCGGGCTTGCGCCGCTGTTTCAGAGCCACACTCCAATATTCGATGATTTCGTTGATGACCTCACCATGCACGGGCTGGTAAAGATATTCGACTATAACACAGAGCAGGGCAATTTATGACCAAGAACCGGCTAATCTATCTTCCTCTCGGCGGTGCCGGCGAGATTGGCATGAACGCCTATGTCTACGGCTATGGCGAGCCGGGCAAAGAACGGCTGATCGTGGTCGATCTGGGGGTCACCTTCCCGGATATGGACACCACGCCGGGGGTCAATCTGATCATGCCCGATGTGAGCTTTCTGAAAGACAATGCCGAGCGGATCGAAGCGATCTTTGTCACCCATGCGCATGAAGACCATGTGGGCGCGGTGGGGCGGCTCTGGCCCGATCTGCGCGCCCCGATCTATGCCCGCGCCTTTACCGGCCATATCGCCCGGATGAAGATGGAAGATGCCGGGCAGGACCCGAACAATGTGCGCCATGTCGAGCCCTGGCCTGAGACCGTCGAAGCGGGGCCGTTCAAGGTGGCCTATCTGCCGATCTCGCATTCGATCCCGGAAAGCGCCGGGCTGGTGATCGACACCCCCGCCGGGCGGCTGGCGCATACCGGCGACTTCAAACTCGATACACAGCCGGGCGTGGGCGAACCGTGGGATGAAGCCATGTGGCGCGAAGCCACGGGCGGCCGCGTGCGTGCGCTGATCTGCGACAGCACCAATGTGTTTTCGCCCAAACCGGGCCGCTCTGAGGCCGAGCTGAAAGAGCCGATCACCGCGCTGGTGGCGAAAGCCCCGCATATGATCGTGGCCACCACCTTTGCTTCCAACGTGGCGCGGGTGAAAACTCTGGCCGAAGCCGGGATCGCCGCCGGGCGCTCGGTCTGCCTGCTGGGCCGCGCCATGCGGCGGATGATCGAAGCCGCGATCACCACCGGGATCATTGATGACTTCCCGAAAACCGTCACGCCGGAAGACGCCCGCGATATCCCGCGCGAAAGCCTGATGCTGATCGTCACCGGCAGTCAGGGCGAACGCCGCGCCGCCAGCGCCCAGCTGAGCCGGGGCAAATATCTGGGCCTGTCGTTGGCCGAGGGCGATATGTTTCTGTTCTCGTCGAAAACCATCCCGGGCAACGAACGCGGGGTCGGGCGCATCCATAATGCCTTTTCGGAAATGGGTGTGGATGTGGTGTCTGAGAAGGATGATTATCACGTCTCCGGCCATGCCAACCGGCCCGATCTGGAAAAGATGCATGCGCTGGTCAATCCCGAAGTGGTGGTGCCCATGCATGGCGAGCATCGGCATATGCGCGAACATGCGAAACTGGCCGAAGCCAATGGCCGCACCTCAATCGTGGTGGTCAATGGCGCGGTCTGCGATCTGACCGGCCCGGCGCCGCATGTGGTCGAGCATGTCGAGGCCAGCCGGATCTATCTGGATGGCGATATCATGATCGGCGCGCTGGACGGGATCGTGCGCGACCGTATCCGGCTGGCGCTGAACGGCCATGTGATCGTGAATGTGCTGCTGGATGAGGACGAACCGCTGGGCGAGCCTTGGGTCGAGCTGGTGGGGCTGCCGGAAGTGGGCCATTCGCGCGCGCCGCTGGTCGAGGTGCTGGAGCAGGATCTGGGCCAGTTCCTGATGCGCGCCAAGCCGAAAACCCTGCGCGATGACGCGGCGCTGGAAGAAGAGATCAAGCGCATCACCCGCAAAACCGCACAGGACGAGATTGGCCGCAAACCGGAAGTGACGATCGTCGTCAGCCGGTTGGAAAGCTGATCCGCTCCTCCGCGCGGCGCGCGACCTCGCTGCCATAGAAGCTTGGTGAAGACCCTAAACGTTCATGGGGGCATTCCGCAGAGTGCCCCCATGATCCATTTGGCTGCGCGGTCCGGCGTTCTGGCGGTGGCGTCTGCCAAACGCAGCCAAGTGCCTGTGATACGGGCTGAAGGACCCCCAAACGACAGGCGTAATTTCAACTCATCCGATCAGACGGCCCGTAGCAGAACCTGCTGATCTGGCTCGCCCTGAGGCGTAAGATCGAGCGTGTCGATCAGGCTTCCGATATGGCGCTGCGCTCTGTCTGGCGAGGCGAACTCCAGCCCGACCGAGTTTTGCGTTGCCCATCTGGTTTTTACGCCCAGATTGGGCAGGCCTTCGATCTGAACCGCGCGCACAGGCCCGGTCAGGAACGCTTTGGATAACGGAGGAAGGGTAACGCGCAAACCACCAAGAGACAGGTCACTCACCACAGAGTGGAATGAGATTCCATTTGCCTCAACGATGCATGGAAGTTTCGCGTGATACCGTAAATGACGACGGCGCTGTAACATAACAAACCCCAAACACAACACACACACAACGGGGACCAAATATAAGATAAGGCGAAACCTTCGCCTTCCCACCACGCCAGCATGCGCGCGCTGCCAACATAAGGCCAGCGCGTAACATGTCGCACTTGTATGGGATTTTAGTCAAAGCGCGCGGAGTTCGCCGCGCTCAGTATCCCAGCAAGGGGGCACTGAGCGGGGAAGAAAGGGTAGGGCGCAGGCGGGAGGGGGCCTCCCGCTGCAACTTCCTTAGCCGCGCCGCTCTTCAAAGCTTTGGGCGATAAAGCTGGGCATATGGTCGCCCATACCGACAACGGATTTGTCATGCCCGCCGCCCCGGCGTCCGTTCCGCGGCTCACGCGGCTCACGCGGCTCACGCGGCTCATTGCTGCGCGATTTGGTCTCGGAGGTCTGGGGCTTCGCTTCGGCCTCAGGCTTGGGCGCATCGGCTTTGGCCGTGTCGGCTTTTTTCCGTCCACCACCGCGTTTCGGCTTCGGCGCTTCGTCACCATCACGCGCTTCCGGCTTGTCGGCCGGTTTGTCTTCGCGCGCGGATTTCGCAGGCTTTTCATCACGCGCGGATTTCAGCGGGCTATCCAGGCGCGGGATTTCTGTCTCGATCAGCCGTTCCACCGCATCGAGGTTTTTCTCGTCACGCGGTTCGCAGATCATCAGGGCTCTGCCTTCGCGACCCGCCCGACCGGTACGGCCGATCCGGTGCACGTAATCCTCGGCATGGCCGGGAACGTCGAAATTGAACACATGGCTGACATTCGGAACGTCCAGCCCACGCGCCGCCACATCCGAGGCGCAGAGGAACCGGACGGTGCCATCACGGAAGCCCTGCAGCACCTGCATACGCTTGGACTGGTCCAGATCGCCATGGATCGGCTCGGCATTATAGCCGTATTTCTTCAGGCTTTTCGCAACGATATCCACATCCGTCTTGCGGTTGCAGAAGATGATCGCATTGGTGCAGGCCTCGCCTTCGCCATCAATCATCGCGCGCAGCAGGTTGCGTTTTTCGGTCGCCGCACGATCACGCCGCGAGCCTTTGAACATCACCAGACCTTGGGTGATGGTCTCCGACGTGCTGGCCTGACGGGCCACCTCGATCCGCGCCGGGTTCGACAGGAAGGTGTTGGTGATCCGTTCAATCTCGCTGGCCATGGTGGCCGAGAAGAACAGGGTTTGCCGGGTGAAGGGGACAAGCCCGAAAATGCGTTCGATATCGGGGATGAAGCCCATATCGAGCATCCGGTCAGCCTCGTCGACCACCATGATCTGAACGCCGGTCAGCAAAAGCTTACCGCGTTCGAAATGGTCAAGCAGACGGCCCGGCGTGGCGATGAGCACATCGACGCCGCGATCAATCAGCTGATCCTGTTCCTTGAAGCTGACACCGCCGATAAGCAGCGCTTTGGTCAGCTTCACATGTTTTGCGTAAGTGTCGAAGTTTTCCGCCACCTGGGCCGCCAGCTCGCGCGTCGGGCAAAGCACCAGCGAACGCGGCATCCGCGCACGGGCGCGGCCACGGGCCAGCATTGTCACCATCGGTAGGGTAAAGCTTGCGGTTTTTCCGGTGCCGGTCTGGGCAATCCCCAGCACGTCGCGCCCTTCAAGGGCCGGGGGGATAGCGCCCGCCTGAATCGGAGTGGGGGTCTCGTAACCCGCCTCTTCGACGGCTTTGAGAACTTTCGGGCTCAGATTCAGATCTGTGAATTTGGTCAAGTGGTGCCTTTCGCTACTGCGGCAAAGTTTGGCCGCAGGTTTGCGCGGCCCGCCCGGCCGGATTGCCGATGCGTCTTGTTGATGAGGGACTTACTGCGCAGGAATGAAAAGGTCAAGGATTGCGCAAAGATGCTCCGGTATCTACGCGCGAATATGCCCATAAACCTGAGGCCTATGGGGTGCGGGCTAAGCCCCTGCTTAAAATCCTAAACCCGATCTCGATAGACAGCCCCTATGGCCCCCTCTTGCATGGCCCGATGCGAATTTGGTTCCAAGAAATCCCGAGCAGACGGATCTGAACGCATCCCAGTCACATTTATAAGGATATAAATCAGATGGTTAGTCGTACTGGAACTGCAGGAGCCGATAGATTGCGAGGCACCAACGGGGCAGATGTACTGCAAGCAGCAGGGGTCTCTGTCGCCGGGCAGTGGTATCGGATGATCGGGCTGAACGGCTCTGACACATACGATCTTTATACCGGCTTGAATGGCGGGCCGATCCGAAATTTTATCATCAATGATCGCGGGTTGGATGGCGCTGAGGATCACATCATCAATGCCGGGGCGTTGTTTCACACAACTGCGACGGGCGCCTATTCCAGCTTTGCCGATGTGCAGCGGGTCGGGGATAACCTGATCATCCACCTCCCCGAGGATCACGCCCGTTGGCGCCACGCGGGAAGCCCGGCCAGCGATATTCGCATCATCAATCACTATGGCGGCGCGGCTGTTGAAACCTTGCTAGCGGGCGGTGTGACCTATCAGCTGGCCAGTGGCGATATCGGCACTGATCTTGCCGATATCATGGCGGGCGACAGGGGCGACAACACGCTGTCTGCCGGGGCTGGCGACGATTGGATTTGGGGCAATGGTGGCCATGATGCAATCGATGCTGGCGATGGGGCCGATATGGTTTTCGGCGGCAATGGACGCGATACCATCCAGCTCGGCGCGGGCAACGATACCGGCTATGGCGGGAATGGCAGCGATACGATCCATGGCGATGCCGGGCAGGACAGGCTGCTCGGTGAAGCCGGAAATGATTGGCTATACGGTGATGCCGGGAATGACAGCCTATCTGGTGGCGCCGGGCGCGACCGGCTGTTTGGCGGCACGGGCGATGACTCGCTCAGCGGCAATGACGGCAACGATATCCTTGTCGGCGGGCGCGGTCATGACACCTATTACTAT
>JARRIY010000013.1:0-17722 GCA_037379985.1 Maritimibacter sp. | reverse complement strand
CGGCTTCCAGATAAATGGTGTTGCGCCCCGCCCCATCAAAGACAGTATCGTCACCCGGACCAGCCCAGACGGTATCATCCCCCAGCCCCGGAAAGATCGTTTCATCTTCCGGTCCGCCGCGCAGCACGTCATTCCCATCCGTGCCGGTAATGTCGTAGGTCCCGTCATCCGGGAACACGATATCCGACAGGTCCATCGGCCGGTTCACCCCGGGCAGCACTGCCGCGATCACGTCGTCGGCAGATAGTGCCGTGTGATCCACGCTGGTTATATGCAGGATCTCATCGCGCCAGGTGACTGTGGCGCCGGTTTGGGTGCTGACAACAGTCAGGCTTGCGGGGTCATGCAACATCGGCCAATTGCTGAGGTCGAGCAAATCCCGGAGCGGATCAAAATCAAGAATTGCGTCGTCGACCCCGTCATCATGCAGAACAAAGGTATCGGCTCCACTGCCGCCCGTAAGCTGATCCACCCCTCCGCCATCGACAAGAATATCATCCCCGTTTCCACCCGAGAGCTGATCCGCGCTGATATTTCCGACAAGCGTGTCATCCAGGGCGGTTCCGGTTAAGTTTTCGCCTGCGATGTTGGCCTGTATCAACACGCCTTGCCCGGACAGATCGACCGCAAGATCGGTCAGAAAACCTTCAGACTGAGACCCGACCAAAACCCGCAAGGTGTTACCGATTGCGCCAGCCGCGATGGCGGATACATCGGTCAGCCCGATGCTCAGATCATCCATAATAGTGTCTATTATCTGCAAGCTGCCATCAGGCAGGAGCTGAAACAGAGACAGCCCGTCATCTCCGCCCCCCACGATTACATAGGTGAAATCGCCATGGGTGGAGATTGCGATATCCTGTACATTTCCAAACCGGGTATCGCGGGTATCGAGCACATGGTCTGTCACGCTCAACGTGCCGTCATCGGCGATTTCAAATACTGAAATCGCCCCGCCTTCATCCTGAGCCGAGGCGACCAGCACATAATCCCTGTTACCAAGGCTGGCCGTTGCCATGGCGGTGGAATGCATCAGGCCAACGCCCTGATCCGGCCCGCTTTGGTCCACCAGAACCGTTTCAGATCCGGAATACCGAAAGCTGCTGATCCCGTCTTCGCTACCCGAGGCGGTGATGATGATCTGCGAGGTATCGGTTTCGACGGTCGCAATGGCGGAGATCGTGGCAAGCAATCTGTCCGGGCTGTCGGACAGGGTGAAATCCCCACTCAGAGACACCCCGGTCAGAGTGTAGCTCGCAAACCCGTCACTGCCGGTGCCAAATAGGATATGGTCACTGCCCATCCCGGCAAATGCCTCTGGCTGCCCGATTGCGGCCGTGAGCACGCCCAGCGTTTAAAACGCTGAGATACTGCCGTCAGCGCTCACCGAGGCGCTGCCAAGGCCGGTTGTGCTGACACGCCCGAAAACCAGCCTTGCACCACCATAGCCACCATCCAGCAGCGCTATCTTGTCGGAAATGCCGGTGGCCCATCCCGGGTTATACAAGACAGAGTCGCTCAGGCTGGCGATACCGGATTCCACCAGCGTGTAGCTCGACAGCCCGCCATTCGCGCCGGAGGTGGCGAACACGGAAATATCCGACCCGTCTTGCAACAGCACTAGATCGCTGATTGCGAAATCAAGCGCATCCTGCCCCGTATTCACGGTTCCACGAACGGAAAACTGCATCTCAACAGCCCTACAATCTACCCAGACCAGACAAAGCTGGCTTCATCACCCGGTGGGTGATTGTTCCAGAATGGCGAACAATGTTTTCGATTTGGTGTAGTTGTTGCCGCCGGTGCAGTTAGCTTGCCAGCCGTGCCTCGTGGTCGGCGATGGCATCTTCGATATCGTCGAAATAGCGCAGCTCGTGATCTTCCAGCACCAGCCCGGCAGTGCAAAAGCGCCGCAGCTCGCGCATGTTGTGATTCACCATGATCGCGCTAGAGTCTTTAATTTGCTCAAGAAAAACTGCGCGACTTTTGCGTTTGAAGGCCGCATCGCCAACCGCTGTGACCTCATCAATCAGGTAGGTGTCAAAGCGAATGCCCATCGCGGCACCAAAGACCAGCCGGGCCCGCATACCGCTGGAATAGCTGCGCACCGGCATTTGGAAATGCTCGCCCAGTTCGGAAAAATCCCGGACAAATTCAATCAAATTGTCTGTATCTACCCCGTAGCTGCGCGCCAGAAAGCGCACATTCTGCGCCCCGGTCAGCTCGGGGTGAAAGGCTCCTGACAGCCCGACCGGCCAGGAAACCGAGCCATCGCTGACAACCCGTCCAGTGCTGGGGCGCAGGGTTCCGGCGATCAGACGCAGCAATGTCGATTTGCCCGCGCCATTGCGTCCGAGCAGCGCGATGGATCGCCCCGTTGGCAGGGTAAAGCTGACCGGGGCAATCACGGTTTTGCGTCGCCCCAGCACGGAAAAGCTTTTTGAAAGGTTCTCGCAGCGGATCATCGCCGGGCCTATTTGCGATCACGAATGGCGTAATAGATCAGCGTCAGGGCCGACCAAGCCATAAACAGAAACAGCGCCGCGATGCCAAAGATCATCCAGCGTTGGGGATATTCCGCGGTCTGCGGATATGTCGGGTGAATATAGACAGCCAGATAGCGGCTCTGGCGGGCTGCATTGGCGCGGGCAAGGTCGAGGGCGGCCAGCGCGCTGCGATAAGCTTCCTCGGCATATTCGCGATCAACCGTCAGACGTTCATATTCGGCCAGAAGCGCCGGATAGGATGCATTATCGGGGGCGCTGGCGGTGTTTTCGCTGAACTTTTGACGTTCTTCCGCGATCCTGTCCTGAATAACCGTGATGCGCCGCCGGGCCTGTACAACGCGAACATCATTCGCGGCGGTTTCCTGTGCGATAAGGTCATACTCAATCAGGGCCTGCGCAAGCTGTGCCTGCAAACCGTTCAAAACCCCCATACGCCCCTGAAGGTCGCTCTGCGGATCGACGATCTGGGTGCGGGTGCGAAAAGTGACGAGCGCCTCGCGTGTCGATTTGACCCGCTCCAGAGCCGCCGCAAGATCAGTTTCGGCATAATGCAGGGAATCCTGCCGTGCCTTGGCGTTCAGATCGTTCACCAGAATCTGGCTCTGTTCGATAATCTGCTCGGCAATGCGCTGGGCCATATCCGGGGAAAAGGCCAGCACGCGCAGAGTGATCAATCCGGTGCTTTGATCGTAAGACACCCGAACGATCCGCTGCCAGTAATCTGTGAGGGTTTCGATTGAGCTGTTTTGGGCGAGCGCAAAAAACGGGTCAGTGTCGTGATCGCGGGTATAATGCTGGCGCAGATCGAGCTCGTGGTCGATGGCCTCGACAATGTCCTGCGACCGCAAATAACCAAACAGCATGTCGGCCTCGCCGCTATCCGCCCCGCCTCCGATGAATTTCCCCAGCCCGGTCAGGGCGCTGCTTGACGTAGCCGCATCTTCGCTACGCACCGTAAACCCCGTTTCCGATGCGAATTGGTCCTGCGCGTTCAGGCTCAGATAGAGACCAATCCCCGCCAATGGCAGCAGCACAATCAGCAGAAACGAAAACACCAGCCCCCAATGGCGGGTGCGCATATGGGCCTGCTCTGATGCCGGACGCACAATAACCACGGGATCGGCTTGTTGCCGTCTGCCGGATTGCGCGCCTTTCTGGTCTGCCGGGGTCGTATCTGTCACGTCGTCCCCGATTTCGTTCTGTCCCGTCAAATGCTTGCCTTTCGCAATCGGGTTTGAACTCAACAGGTTCGTTCTACATAGTACAACCTGACATTGCCAGAAAATTGGAGATCTCGCCATGAGCGGCCAAGCCGATAGCCCAGACATCAGCAAAGCCGTCTCCGGCGTCGCGATGCATGGTCGGCGTTTCGCTTCGCCGCGAGTCATATTGGCACTAATGCTGCGGGAAATGTCGACAAGCTATGGTCGCTCGCCCGGGGGTTATCTCTGGGCGATCATCGAACCTGTTGGCGTGATCCTGGTCCTGGCCTTTGGCTTTTCCCTCTTGGTGCGGCACCCGTCGCTGGGGCGCAGTTTCATCCTGTTCTATGCCAGCGGCTATCTGGTGTTTTCGCTCTATCGCTCGGTCGAACAGGTGGTGACGCAATCAATCCGGTTTTCACGCCCGCTCTTGCGCTATCCGGCGGTGAGCTGGATTGATGCGGTCTTTGCCCGCTTCCTGCTTTCGTTTCTGACCCATGTTCTGATCATGTTTCTGATTTTGGGTGGTCTCTATCTGGTGCTGGGCGAATATGCGGTGATTGATATGCGCCCGATTGCGCTGGCAGTGTTGCTTGCGGGGTTTCTGGGCCTTGGCGTCGGAACGCTGAACTGCCTGTTGATGGGTAAGTTTCCGGTCTGGCAATCCGCCTATCACATCGTCACCCGGCCGCTGATGCTGGCCTCGGCAGTGCTTTATGTGCTGGAGGATCTGAGCGGTGATGCCGCCACGATCCTGTGGTGGAACCCGCTTGTGCATCTTACCGGGCTGATGCGGGCGGGGCTCTATTCCACCTATCATCCGCAATATATCTCGATCACCTATGTGGCCGGGCTGGCGCTGGGCACATTCACTGTCGGGCTGTTGTTTCTGCACGCCTATCACAGTGACCTGATCAACAAGGAATAGGCTCTATTCCGGGCGTTTTGCGGCATCACAGATTGCGCGAACCTCATCGAAGCTGCGCGACGTATCGCCTTTGATCCCATCCCGGATTGCGCGTTTCAGCAGGGTGCGAAAAATCGGAGCCTCCGGTCCGTAACGGTGTTGCAAGAGCAACCATTTCGGGAGGAACAGAGACAGGATAGGCCAGAATAGCGGGCCTGCGACCTGACGATAGATCATGATCTTGTTGCGGTGATGATAATAGGCGCGCCAGACCGGTGAAAACACTTGGCTACCCGGCTCTGAGGCTTTGCAATCATGCTCAAAGCCTAGATTAGGGTCGAATTTCATTCGCCCACCGGCGCGACGCAGAGCCAGAGTGTAGAGCACATCCTCGCCATAGATGAATAGCTCCGGATCGGGATAGCCAATCTGCCTGACGGTCGGGGCCGAGATGAAAAAACCGACGAATGAGGTCACGTCGATATCGCAGATTTCGGGGCCGGTGAATTCGGCATCGGAGATGTGAAATCCACGCCGCCCCTGCACCAGCGCCCCGAAAAACCGCCGTGTATGCCAGAACGGGTTTTGCGATGGCCGGTTCATCTCGCAGATTTCCCCGGACGGGTAGGTGACAGCCGCCGCCCAAGCCGCGACCTGATCCCGTGGGGCACTGTGGAAATGCGTCAATGCGCCGGGTTTTGGCCGGGCATCATCATCCATGATCATGAGCCAATCCGGTGACAGCCGATCCATCGCATGGCGCATGCCAGTTTCAAACCCGCCCGCGCCGCCGCGATTTTCGCCAAGCTCAAGCAGGTGCAGCCGGGGATCACTTTGCGCGTTGAGCCAAGCCCAAGTGCCATCGTCAGAGCCGTTATCGACCACGACAATCGCGCTCAGCTCGGCCTCGGGCGCGGCGCAAAGGCGTGCGATTGCGGCCTGAAGCTGAGCCAGCCGGTTACAGGTGACAATGACGGCGACCAGCCGTCCGGCCCCGCCAGAAATATCCGCCACCATTGTCACCCGGAACTCAGGTGATCACATCGGGTTTGTCCCGGCCGGACACCGCTTTGATCCGGGCAATCTGCTCTGCCGCTTCGGCAATCGGGGCAAGTGCCTGCTGCACCTCTTCATCCAGCCCGTCAGGCCCGGCAACAAAGCGTTCGAGATAGAGCCGCAGGGTCGCGCCTTCGGTGCCGGTGCCGGACAGGCGGATCACGAAACGCGACCCACCCTCAAAGCTGACAATCAACCCCTGCCGGGCACTGACCGAGCCATCCACTGGGTCGGTATAGGAGAAATCCTCGGCCCCGCTGACGGTAAGCCCGGCGAATGATTTGCCGATCAGATCATCCAGCTGGCCGCGAATGGAATCGACGATCCCATCCGCCTGATCGACCGGAAGGGCTTCGTAATCATGGCGCGAATAGTAGTTGCGGCCGTAGTTGCGCCAGTGATCCAGCAGGATATCCGACACGGATTCTTTGCGCTCGGCGAGGATATTCAACCAGAGCAGCACCGCCCAAAGCCCATCCTTTTCCCGCACATGGTTCGAGCCTGTGCCAAAGCTTTCCTCGCCGCATAGGGTGGCCTTACCCGCATCCAGCAGGTTGCCGAAAAATTTCCAGCCGGTCGGGGTCTGGAACGCAGCAACGCCAAGCTTTTCCGCCACCCGGTCAGACGCGGCCGAGGTGGGCATCGAGCGGGCCACACCGGCGATCCCGTCTTTGTAACCCGGGGCCAGATGGGCATTGGCAGCCAGCACAGCAAGGCTGTCAGAGGGCGAGACATAACAATCGCGCCCGACCACCATGTTGCGGTCGCCATCGCCATCGGAGGCGGCCCCGAAATCAGGGGCATTGGGGCCGGTCATGGTCTCCATCAACTCATGCGCCCAGACCGGGTTGGGGTCGGGATGCATCCCGCCGAAATCCGGCAGCGGCGTGCCATGTACAACCGTCCCGCTATGGGCGCCCAATCTGCGTTCAAGAATCTCATGCGCATAGGGGCCGGTGATCGCGTTCATCGCGTCAAAGCTCAGCTGAAAGCCCCCCGCAAACATCGCGCGCAGTTTCGGGAAATCAAACAGCGTTTCCATCAGATTGGCATAATCGATTACCGGGTCGACCACGGTGACGACCATATCGCCCATCGCCACTTCGCCTGTCTTCGACAGATCCACATCCTGACATTCCAGAATGCGGTATTCGCTGATCTTTTGCGTCGCCTCATAGATCGCGTCGGTCACGCTTTCGGGCGCCGGGCCACCATTGGGCATGTTGAATTTCAGCCCGAAATCTTCGTCGATCCCGCCGGGATTATGGCTGGCCGACATGATGAAGCCGCCATCGGTTTTGTTCAGCCGGATCAGGTGGCTGGCAGCCGGTGTCGACAGCAGGGCATTCTGCCCGACGATCACCCGTTCCGCCCCGTTTGCCGCACAAATCCGCAAGATTACCTGAGCGACTTCCGGCGAAAAATAGCGCCCGTCGCCCCCCAGCACGAAGGTCTTGCCCTCGGCCCCGCCGATGGCTTGCAGGGTTGCCTGCACGAAATTCTCAGCAAAATGGGGCTGCATGAAAACGCGGGTTTTCTTGCGCAGACCCGACGTACCGGGTTTCTGCCTGTCAATGGGCTGGGTTTCCACGGTCAGGATCGGCATTCAACTATCCTTCTGGTCCTGGTCAACAACATCCGGATGGGCGAAGAGCACAACCGATTGCTCTGCCGCCTTGTAGGATTTCTTTCCGGGCTTCTACGGCCCGTTCGGGTTGGCGCTGTCGAGCAGACGCACCCAATTGCCTGGCGGCAGGATCACCTCATGTGCCGCGCCTGCATTGTAAACGATAAACACCTCGGGCTCGCCGGAATCGCGGATGGTCTCGGATGAGGCGCGCACGATCACGCCCATCGTCTGCATCTGATCGTTCCAGTCGCTGTCAACCGGCGGGCGGCCAGCGGGATGCCACCAGTCGAGATCGGGCAGATCATCGCTGCCACGGGTCTTGCCATGCAGGAAATTGCGCTGGCTAAGCACCTTGAAGCGGCGACGCAGTGCGGAAAGCCGTTTGGTGAAATCCAGCAACTCGGTATCGGGCTGCTTCCAGTCGATCCAGCCGGTTTCATTATCCTGCGCATAGGAATTGTTGTTGCCACTCTGGGTATTGCCGATCTCATCGCCGGCCAGCAGCATCGGGATGCCCTGCGAGAAAAACAGCGTGGCCAGCATCGCGCGCTGACGGCGGCCCCTTGCGGCCAGAACAACCGGATCCTCGGTCGGGCCTTCGGTGCCCAGATTATCCGAGAAATTGGTGGTATGGCCGTCGCGGTTGCCCTCGCCATTCGCCTGATTGTGCTTCTCGTTATACGAGACCAGATCGTTCAGCGTGAAGCCGTCATGGCTGGTGAGCATATTGATCGACGCGGTGGCAGAGCGCCCGTCTTTGTCGAAAATCTCGGGCGAGCCCAGGATCGCTTTCGCCAGACCCGGCAGCATGTGTTCATCACCGCGCCAGAAGGCTCGCACATCGTCGCGATAGCGGTCGTTCCATTCGCGGAATGGATGCGGGAAGGCGCCCACCCGATAGCCGCCGGGGCCAACATCCCAAGGTTCAGCGATCAGCTTCACCCGGGCCAGAACCGGATCCTGCCGCACCGCATCGAGGAACCCGCTATCAAAGCCGTTGCCTCCACGGGTGAGGGCGGCGGCAAGATCAAAGCGGAACCCATCAACATGGAATTCCTCAACCCAGTACCGCAGGCTGTCCATCACCATGCGCAGAACCGCCGGATGCGACAGGTCCAGCGCGTTGCCGGTGCCGCAATCATTGATGTAGTGGCGTTTATTGGGCGCGAGGCGGAAATAGGACGCGTTGTCGAGCCCGCGCAGCGAAAGCGTCGGGCCGAACCCGTCACCTTCAGCATTGTGGTTATAAACCACATCCAGGATCACCTCGATCCCTTCCTTGTGCAGCTCGCGCACCATGGTCTTGAATTCAGTGAGCTGACCCGCGCGCAGATAGCGCGATTCCGGCGCGAAATAGCCAAGGGTCTGATAGCCCCAGTAATTGCGCAGCCCGCGTTCGGCCAGGAACCGGTCGTCGATGAACGCATGCACCGGCATCAGCTCAAGCGCCGTCACGCCAAGGCTTTTCAGATGCTCCAGAACCGGCTTGGAAGTGATGCCCAGATAGGTGCCGCGCAGCGACGGATCCACCTCGGAATGCATCGCGGTCAGCCCTTTAACATGGGCTTCATAGATCAGCAGTTCGGGGCCGGTATGATCGAGCGGTGCATCGCCTTGCCAGTCAAAATCATCCTTACCCATCACCACGCATTTCGGCACCGCAAAGGCACTATCACGGGTGGAAAAGCTGAGATCGCCCATCGGCGAGCCAACATGATAACCCATCAGCGCCCGCGACCAGCGGATCTTGCCTTCGATCTTGCGTGCATAGGGGTCGATCAGCAGCTTGTTGGGGTTGAAGCGATGCCCGGCATCGGGATCGTAAGGCCCATGCGCCCGCAACCCATAGCGCGTACCTGCGCCGATCCCGGCAATATGGCCGTGCCAAATGTCACCGTCACGCTCAGGCAGCGGGATGCGGGTCAGCTCCGTGCGCCCATCATCGCTGAACAGGCAAATCTCGATCTTTGTGGCATTGGCCGAGAAAACGGCGAAATTCACGCCGGTCTCGTCGACATGTGCCCCCATTGGCCAAGCTTGTCCACGCGTCAACACAAGGTTGTCAACACGATCCGGGTTCAGCGATGGGCGCGGGGTCGTCACGCGAGCAGGCTCCTGTATAGATTTGCATAATCATTGGCCGGACCGCTCCAGCCAACCTCTGCCTTCATCGCGCTTTTCACCATCTGGGTCCAGATCGTCTGATCGGCGTAAAGGCTGGTGAGTTTGCGCAGCGCGCCAGAGAGCGCGATACCGTCAATCGGATGGAAGCTGACGCCAGTCGCGGCCTTGGCGGCAAGGCTGACAGGCGAGGCATTGATCACCGTATCGTTCAACCCGCCCGTTGCGGCCACCACCGGCAGGGTGCCATAGCGCAGCCCATACATTTGGGTCAGCCCGCAGGGTTCAAAGCGTGACGGCACCAGCACCACCTCGCCACCGCCAAACATCCGGTGGCTCAGTGCTTCGTCATAGCCGATGCGCACGCCCACACGGTCAGGCCAACGCCCGGCGGCCTCCTGAATAGCGCTTTCCAGCCCGTGTTCACCTGACCCGAGCAGTACTAATCCGCCACCATCAGCGATGAAACCGGGTAGCGCTTCGAGCAACAGGTCAATGCCCTTCTGCCAGGTCAGACGGCTAACCACGATTGCCAGCGGACCGGGCACATTGCCAAGGCCGAACTCAGCCAGCAATTCGGCACGGTTCCGGGCTTTATTTGCGAGTTTTCCACTGGAATAGGGTCTGATTTCGCTGTCACGCTCCGGCGACCCTGTGCCGTCGTCAACCCCGTTCAGAATGCCATGCAGGTCATGGGCGCGGGATGCCAGAAGCCCTTCCAGCCCCATCCCGAATTCCGGCCGCATCAGCTCGTCGGCATAGGTTGGCGACACGGTTGTGATCGCGTCTGCGCAGCTCAGCCCGGCTTTCAGAGTGGAAATATTGCCGTGATATTCCACCTGATCCGGGCTCCAGCTATGCCAGGGCAGGCGCAGGGAATTCAGCCGGTCTCCGCCGGTGACGCCCTGAAAGGCGATGTTGTGGATGGTCTGCACCGAGCGCACGCCCCCATCGCCGTGATATCGAAGATAGGCAGGCGCCAACCCGGCCTGCCAGTCATGCGCATGCAGGATATCGGGCTTCCAACCATCACCGGCCCCATCGCGCGCCAGACAGGCAGCAACCCAGGACAGCGCCGCAAAGCGTTCGGGATTGTCCGGATAATCGCCGTCTGGCCCGGCATAGGGGCCGCCATCGCGATGGAACAGATGCGGGGCATCAAGGGCAAGCACGGTGACACCGTTCAGCTCGCCCTTCAGCACCCGGCCAGTGGTGCCATAAAGGTTCCAATCCGCCCAGATTTCCTCAACCTCGCCGAGCTTTTCGAGAATGCCCGGATAGGCGGGGATCATCACCCGCATATCAATGCCCTGACTGGCCAGTGCGGTTGGCAGAGCACCAACCACATCAGCCAGACCGCCGGTTTTGATCAGCGGCACGCATTCCGAGGCGACGGACAGAACCTTCATATTGCTTCCCTAGCCCAGAGCCGCCGCACGGGCAGCAATCATATCCTTGGTGATCAGCGTGATGCCGTTATCGGTCACGCGGAACCATTTCGCATCTTCAATCGGGTCTTCGCCCACCACCAGACCGGCCGGAATAATAGTGCCACTATCGACCACGCAATTCTGCAATCTGGCCGAGCGGTTGACCTGCACCTGCGGCAACAGCACCGAATAGGTGACGGATGAGAACGAGTGCAATCGCCCGCCATTCGAGATCAGCGAGTTTTTCACCACCGACCCGGAAATCACCGTATCGCCCGAGATCAGTGACGAAATAGCCGCGCCGCGCCGTCCGTCTTCGTCGTGGATGAACTTCGCCGGGGGCACGATCTCGGCATAGGTCCAGATCGGCCAAGTGCGTTCGTAGATATCCAGCTTCGGCACGAAATCGGTCAGGTCGATATTGGCCTGCCAATAGGCGTCAATCGTGCCCACATCGCGCCAATAGGGCTCTTCTTCCAGCCCGGTGCGGATGCAGCTATCGGAAAACTTGTGCGCCACCGCTTTGCCGTTCTTAACGATTTGCGGGATCAGGTCATTGCCGAAATCATGGCTGGAATTGTCATCTTCGGCATCTTCCAGCAGCAATTCACGCAGGAATTTCCAGTCAAAGATATAGATCCCCATCGAAGCCAGCGCATGATTGGGATCGCCCGGCATATGCGGCGGATTGGCGGGTTTTTCCATGAACTCGGTGATCTGACCTTGCTCGTCAATCGCCATCACGCCAAAGGCCGAGGCCTCTTTCAGCGGCACAGAGATACAGCCCACGGTCACGTCGGCGCCGCTATCCACATGGTGGCGCAGCATTACTTCGTAATCCATTTTGTAGATGTGGTCGCCCGCCAGCACGATGATGTATTCGACCTCATAGCCATCGACGATGTCGATATTCTGACGCACGGCATCGGCAGTGCCCTTGTACCAGTTCACCTCGTCAATGCGCTGCGAAGCGGGCAGGATATCCAGATATTCGTTCCGTTCCACCCGGAAGAAGTTCCAGCCACGCTGGATGTGGCGGATCAGGCTATGGGCCTTGTATTGGGTCGCCACCGCCATTTTCCGAATGCCGGAATTCAGCGCGTTGGATAGGGCAAAGTCGATAATCCGTGTCTTGCCGCCGAAATAGACAGCCGGTTTCGCCCGCCGGTCAGTCAGCTCCTTCAGACGGCTTCCCCGGCCACCCGCCAGCACAAAGGCCATGGCCTGCGAAGACAGTCTTCTTTGCCGTACCCGTTCTACCATAATTCTTCTCCTCCCGATCCTGCTGGATCCATAATATCTTTGCCGTCTCTTAACCGTGTCGGAACACCACCACCGACAGCGCCGGCAGAGTAACCTCGGCAGACTGGCCCTGATTGTGCCAGCCAGTCGGATCAGTCTCTATTCCTGCTGAATTCCCGCGATCCCCACCGCCATATTGGGTGGAATCGGTGTTCAGAATCTCGCTCCAATGTCCCGGTTCAGGGAAGCCAATGCGATAGCCCGTGCGTTCCACCGGGGTCATGTTCACGGCTACGACGATTTTCGGATCACTCTCACCGCCCTTGCGCGCGAAGACAAAGACCGAGTTTTCGGCGTCGTTCGATTCCAGCCATTCAAAGCCTTCCGGGCGGCAATCATTCAGGTGCAGCGCCGGGTTGTCGCAATACATCCGGTTCAGATCGCGCACCAATAGTTGCACGCCGCGATGCTCCGGGATTTCCGTCTGATGCCAGTCGAGGCTTTCGGCGTAATTCCATTCGCGGCCCTGTGCGAATTCCTGCCCCATGAACAGAAGCTTTTTGCCCGGATGGGTCCACATATAGCCGTAATAGGCTCTGAGATTGGCGAATTTCTCCCAGGCATTGCCGGGCATCTTGGCGATCATCGAGCCTTTGCCATGCACTACTTCATCATGGCTGATCGGCAGGATGAAGTTCTCGCTCCAGGCATAGACCAGCGAAAAGGTCATCTCGTGATGATGGTATTTGCGATGAATGGGCTCCTGCTGGATGTATTCCAGCGTGTCATTCATCCAGCCCATATTCCATTTGAAACCAAAGCCCAGCCCGCCCTGATCGACCGGGCGCGAGACCCCATCGAAGGCCGTGCTTTCTTCGGCCACGGTCATGATGCCCGGATTCTGGCCATAGGCGAGCGTGTTGGTTTCCTGCAGCAGCGCGATGGCCTCGTAATTCTCGCGCCCGCCATCCTTGTTGGGCACCCATTCGCCATCCTTGCGGCTGTAATCGCGGTAGAGCATCGAGGCGACGGCATCCACGCGCAGCCCGTCGAGGTGATATTCCTCCAGCCAATACAGCGCGTTGGCCTTGAGGTAATTGGCCACCTCAACCCGGCCGTAATTATAGATCAGCGTGTTCCAGTCGATATGGAAGCCTTCTTTCGGGTCGGAATGCTCGTAAAGCGCTGAGCCATCGAATTGCCCCAGCCCATGCGCATCGGTGGGGAAATGCCCGGGAACCCAGTCGAACAGCACGCCCAGCCCGGCTTCATGCGCCGCTTCCACAAAAGCGGCGAATTCCTGCGGGGTGCCATGGCGTACCGTGGGGGCATACATGCCGATGGGCTGATAACCCCATGAGCCATCAAACGGAAACTCGGAAACCGGCATCAGTTCGATATGGGTGAAGCCCATCCAGCAAACATATTCCACCAGCTCTTTCGCGAGCTCGTGATAGGAAAGTGGGCGCTGGCCGTTATCGGTTTTACGCCAGGATCCCAGATGCACTTCGTAGACCGTAATCGGTGCGTCGACACTATTGCGATCAGCGCGGGTTTTCATCCAGTCCTTGTCAGACCAGGCTTGCCCACGCCCCGGCGCGCGCACCATGGAGCCGGTTGCGGGCGGGTGTTCTGCACCAAAGCCCACCGGATCGGCCTTCAGCGGCATGATCTGCCCGCCTTGCGCCCGGATTTCGTATTTATAAACCGTCCCTTCGCTCAGCCCGGGCAGGAAAATCTCCCAAACCCCGGTCGAGCCACGCCGCCGCATCGCATGGGCGGTGCCGTTCCAGGCGTTGAAGTCGCCCACGACGGAAACCCGCTCGGCATTCGGAGCCCAAACGGCGAAATGCACGCCTTTGGTGCCGTCTATGGTTTTCAGATGTGCGCCCAGCGCTTCCCAAAGCCGCCGATGGCCGCCCTGACCCAGCAGATATTCATCCAGCTCGCCCAGGATCGGGCCGAAACGATAGGGGTCGTCGATTTCCCAAGCCGTGCCATCCGGACTTTCGGCCAGCAGTTTGTAGGGCTTGCCCATTTCCACCGGGCCTTCGAAAAAGCCGGGGCAGGTTTCGTGTTGTAGCAGATCTTTTGCTTTGGCGCGCCCTTGTTTCAGTTGCAGCTTCGCCGCGCCCGGAACCCATGCGGCCAGATGCCCGCCCTGTGGTCCGAGCAGGGAAAACGGATCGCCATGCCGGCCTTCCGCGATCGCCCAGGCCTCGTCATGTGAGACCCGGAAATCAGGTTTCGCGGTCGGTTTTTTGGGCATGTTCTGCTCCTTTTTAAAACTCACAACGCTGACGACACGTCCCAGATCTCGTTCATGTAACCACGGATCGCACGGTCAGACGAGAAAAAGCCCATTTTAGCAGTATTTATCGCGGCCATTCGTGCCCAGTGGTCACGGTCGGCAAAGGCTTTGTCAACCTCAGATTGTTCGCGCTGATAGTCGGCAAAATCCGACGCGACAAGGAAATGATCGTGGTGCCAGGCGCGGTCGACCAGCCCGTGATAGCGATCAGGCTGTTCGGGTGAAAACTGCCCTTCGGCAATCATCTGCAGCACGTCACGCAGGGCCTGACTATGCTCGATGGCTTCGCGGGCATGGTTCACATTCTTGCGCCGCAGCTCGACCTCTTCCGCCGTCATCCCGAACAGGAAGAAGTTTTCCGGCCCCACCTGTTCACGGATTTCCACATTGGCACCGTCCAGCGTGCCGATGGTCAGCGCGCCATTGAGGCTGAGCTTCATATTGCCGGTGCCAGAAGCTTCTTTCCCTGCGGTCGAGATTTGTTCCGACAGGTCCGCGCCGGGGATCAGCCGCTCGGCCATGGTGACATTGTAGTTCGGGGGATAGATCACTTTCAGACGCCCGCGCATATCGGGATCGTTGTTGATCACCTTCGCCGTGTCATTGATCAGGTGCACAATTTCCTTGGCCACCGCATAGCCCGGGGCCGCCTTGCCGCCAAAGAATTTCACCCGTGGCACGAAATCGCCTTCGGGGTTTTTCTTGATCTCATGCCAGCGGGCGATGGTTTCAAACACGTTCAGAAGCTGGCGCTTGTATTCGTGGATCCGCTTCACCTGCACGTCGAACATCGCGTCAGGGTCAATATCGACCCCTGTGGTTTCTGCAATCCAGTTCGAGACCCGCACTTTGTTGAAGCGCTTTTCTTCCATGAAACGTTCACGGAAGGCAGCATCTTCGGCGTAGGAGGTGAGCTCATCGAGCCGGTCAAGATTGGCTTCCCAGCCGCCGCCAATTGTTTCGGTGATCAGTTTTGAAAGCCCCGGATTGGCCATGCGCAGCCAGCGCCGCGGGGTGACGCCGTTGGTCACATTGGTCACGCGACCCGGATGCAATTTGTCGAGCTCGGGGAACAGCGAGCTTTTCACCAGATCGGAATGCAGGGCAGAGACGCCATTGACCTTGTGCGACATGATGAAAGCAAGCTCGCCCATATGCACTTCGTTATTGCGCACGATCCGGGTGTTGTCGGGGCGGGTCGGATGGGCTTTGGCATGGGCCGCGTCGATTTGTTCGATGATCTGCATATGGCGCGGCAGAACATTGCCCATCAGCCAGGTCGACCAGCGTTCCAGCGCTTCGGGCAGCAGCGTGTGGTTGGTATAGCCCAGACATTGCTGGGCGATATCCATCGCAGTCTCGAATTTCATATCGTATTTGTCGACCAGCAGACGAATCAACTCCGGCCCGGCAATGGCCGGGTGGGTATCGTTCATCTGGATCGACAGATGCTTGGGCAGATCGGTCAGGTCTTCATGCGCTTCGCGATAGCGACGCAGGATGTCCTGAATCGCCGCCGAGGTCATGAAATATTCCTGTTTCAGACGCAGCTCTTTGCCCTGCAAGGTGGTGTCATCCGGGTAAAGCACCCGGGTGATGGTGCGGGCCAGCATCTCCGGCGCGGCGGCGGCGGCATAATCGCCGCTGTTGAAACGGTTCAGGTCAAAGGAGGTGGTGGGTTTCGACCCCCAAAGCCGCAGAGTGTTTGACCAGCGCCCCTCCCAGCCGACAACCGGCATATCATAGGCGGTAGCATAAACGGTTTCGCCCGGAAGCCAGACCTTGCGCCCGTCACGCTCTTCCACCGTGCCTTTGAACTCGATCGTATAGGTGGCTTCGGGCCGCTCAAATTCAAACGGGTGCCGCTGGTTTAGCCAATCTTCCGGCGTTTCAACCTGATTGCCATCCTCAAACCGTTGACGGAAAAGCCCATTTTCATAACGCAGCCCGTAGCCATAGCCCGGGCAGCCCAGCGTTGCCATGCTTTCCATATAGCAGGCGGCAAGTCGACCAAGCCCGCCATTGCCCAGAGCGGCATCGGGGTCGTCATGGGCAATGACGTCGAAATCCTGCCCCAGATCCAGCAGCGCCGCCGTCGCAATGCCCTTAAGCCCCAGATTGATCGCAGCATCCTCCAGAATGCGCCCGATCAGATATTCCATCGACAGATAGAACACCCGTTTGTGGTCGTGATCCCAGGTATCCTTGGTTGAGCCAAACCAGGGCTCAACGATCCGGTCGCGGATCGCCAGCGAAAGTGCCAGACGCCAGTCGTAAACCGAAGCATGTCCAACATCTTTGCCGCCGGAATATTTCAGATGGTGCAGGATATCGTTGCGGAAACTTTCCCGTGTCAGGTTGATCGTTGTCATGTCTCTCACGGTCATTCCCCTTCTTCTCAATACGGCGCTGGTGGTATGATAGCGCTATCAACAATACAGTGCCAGCAGGTCTGGGGGGCTGGCTTGGTTAATTACACTCCGCCACGCTGGGCGGGAGATAGCAAGAGGCCTAAAGCAGATAGGTGAATGAGGTGCTACGAAATGCTGGATGATGATAACAATTTCATGGCATTGCGTGCCCATTCAGCCCCTGTAGGGCATATTTGAGCAGCCGGGCGGCAAAGTGACGCGCCAATCCGGTAAGGAGAGAATTGGAATGAAGCAGGTAGCCGACTGGATTGCGGTGGATTGGGGCAACAGCAATCTGCGGCTCTGGGTGATGGATGCTGGGGGGATTCTGGCCGAACGGCGCGCCGACAAGGGTATTCTGACGCTCTCCGGCCCGCAGGATTTCGAACCCATCCTGCTTGAGCTTGTTGAGGAGTTTCTGGCCGAAGACCGGGTGACACCGGTGCTGATTTGCGGGGCGGCCGGGGCGCAGGGCGGTTGGCAGATGGCCCCCTATCGCGCCGTACCCTGTACGCCGCTTGATGCCAGCTCCGCAATTTTTCCGCCGGTCACGAATCGCCGCCTGCAGGTCTATATCCTGCCCGGGTTGTCGCAGGCCAATCCGCCGGCGGTTCTGCGCGGCGAAGAAACCCAGATCGCCGGGTTTCTGACGCAGGAGCCGGAGTTTGATGGCGTGCTCTGCCTGCCCGGCACCCATACGATGTGGGCGCATATCTCGGCGGGTGAAGTGGTCAGCTTCATGCCTTTCATGACTGGAGAGCTTTTCGCCCTGCTGGTCGGCCAGTCGGTCCTGCGTCTGACCCTGACCGAAAACGGATTTGATGAAGGTGAGTTTCTGGAGGCGGTTTCGACCGCGATCAGCCGGCCAGAGAAGTTGGCAGCAGGGCTGTTTCCCCTACGGGCAG
>JARRIY010000012.1:0-26067 GCA_037379985.1 Maritimibacter sp. | reverse complement strand
TGGGCCAGTTCTGTCCCCAATTGCTGGGCTTCGCGATTCAGCCAGATATGCCAGAGCGCATCCTGCCCGGTGGAAAAAGCCAGATCGTCCTCCGGCGGCGCATCGGACAGCCTGTCTGCCCGCTCGGCTCGCGCCCGGACAAGCTCTTCGCGTTTGGCACGGATCTTCGCCACCTCCTCTGCCCGGGCGCGTAGCTCGGCCAGTTCGGCATCGAGGATCATCTGGGTCAGCTCTTCGAGCTTTGCGTAATCGCTCATCTTTCCAGCCTCCTAGTGTTTGCCTTTGTGGCCAAACCGTGCGCGCATTTTGCGGCGCATTTCTTCGGCAAAGCGGATCGCGGCGGCAATGGCTTGATAATGCTCTGGATGAATCTCCTGACCAATCTCGACCGTGGCATAGACGGCACGAGCTGTGGGCGGATCGCGATGGATCGGCACGCCGGATTCGCTGGCAATCTCACGGATTTTTGCCGCCACATCATCGACGCCCTTGGCCACACAGATCGGGGCTTCGCCCGGCAGACGGCTCCATTTCAACGCAACAGCGTAATGGGTCGGGTTAACGACCACCACATCGGCATCGGGCACATCACCCAGCATCTGGTTCATCGCGATGTCATAGCCACGCTGACGCCGCTTTTGCTTCATATGCGGATCGCCTTCGCTTTCTTTCGATTCATCCGTCAACTCTTTGCGCGTCATGCGGTTTTTGCGCAGGTGTTCCTGATACTGCCAGAAAAAGTCGATGCCGCCGATCACAAGCGCCACGATCAGCACCAGTGAAAAGAACCGCCCGCCCAGATCGAGCAAAACAACCGTGGCCATGGCCGGGGTGAGGGTGAGCGTGCCGAGCACCTCCGGCAACTGCCCATAGAGGAAAAACCCCAGAACGAGCGAATAGATGACCAGCTTGGTGAAGCTTTTAGCGAATTCAAACAGCCCGCTACGGCCAAACTTGTTTTTCGCATTCGAGATCGGGTTGATCCGGCTGAGTTTGGGCTGCAGTTTTTCCGGCGCAAAGGTGAATGACCGGAAGGCAATACTGGTCAGCAAAACCAGAAGAGCCGGCACCAGCAGCCAGGGCAGGAATTTGCCAAGCACCTGGGCCATAATCTCGCCGGTATTGGTGGTGCCACCACCGGAGAATATGTCGGTCGACAGGGTCGCGGAATGGCCCAGAAGCCCGGCCAGCAGGGATCCGGTATCGCGCAGGATCGTGGTGCCCAGCGTAAATGCGACGATCAAAAACCCAGCATAGCTGGCAGCCGTTGACAGGTCGGTACTTCGTGGGACCTCGCCTTTCTTGCGCGCATCATCGAGCTTTTTCTGCGACGCCTCATATTGCTTGTCATCATCATCCGTGTCGTCAGCCATCACGGGCCTCCGAACGGATTATTGAGGAACATGATCAGACCCTGCCCCCAGATATTGAGCAGGATCGGTGTAGAGAGAAACATCAGGATCAGCCCGCCAGCGGTGATCGCCGGCGCACCAACAAAGGCAACCATCAGCTGCGGCATGGCACGGTTGATGACCCCGAGCGCCACGTTATAGATGAGCGAGGCAACAACAAATGGGGCGGCCAGGGTAAAGGCCAGAGCAAAGGCGTGTACAACCCGTTGCAGACCCCAGGTCGATAACAGATCCGCGCCGGGAAACTGCCCCGGATGGAAAATGTCATATGACATGATGAGGATTTCGGTCAGCCGGACATGCAGCCCCATGATCATCGCCAGTGCAAAGCCGCCCATCATCAACACATGGCCCATTGCGGGCAAGGGATCGACATTCGCGCCGCCGAAAAGCTGTGACAGCGAGGTGGATTGCGCCGCCATCGACCCGGCGATCTGCAAGGCCATGACGAAAAACCGAACCACCGCACCGATGGCGAGCCCGGCCAGTGTTTCCGTGAACAGAAACAGCGCGTTCCCATTGGCTTCGACCGCCGGGCGCACAATCGGTTCAGCCGCCGGGAGCACGATCAGCGTAAAACTGAGTGCCAGAAGCAGACGAATACGTTCGGGAACGGCCCGTTCGCCAAAGACCGGCAGCATTGCCATAGCTGCGCCGACTCGCAGGAACACCACGAAGGCGACGCTTAGCCAATTCTGGCTCAGAGCTGCGATATCGGCGAGGGCTGCATTCATAGCGGCACCATCCCGACCAGCGATGGCCGTGCATCGGTGCCGATTTCGTCGAAGGAAAACACCGGGTTAGCGATGCCTTTGGCGGTGAGCACCGTGCGCAGGAAACGCCGCCGACGGCTGGAGGTCACAACCGCGGGATAGACGCCTTTTTCAGCGGCCTTGGCAATGCGTTCCGCGACCCCATTGGCCAGATGATTGAAGGTCTCAGGCGGCAGGGCGATGTCCTGCGAGGAGCCGTTTTCCACCTGATAGGACACAAAAGTCTCTTCCCATTCCGGCGAAAGCTGCACCAGCGGCAATGTTCCGTCTTCGCGTTTCAGCTCGGCAACCAACTGGAAACCAAGGCGTTGGCGCACATGTTCACAGATGCCATCCGGCGTTGCGTAGAACGGACGGGCTTCGGCGATGGCTTCAAGGATCAGCGGCAGGTTGCGGATCGAGACCCGTTCATCCAGCAGCATCCGCAGAACGGTATGCAGCAGGTCGATCGGAACTTTGTCAGGAACAAGCTCGTCGAGCAGCCGTTGATTGGCTTCGGCACGTACCGGATCGGTCAGGTTGGTAAACTCATCCAGCAGTTTGCGCAGGGATTTCAGGCTCAGAAGCCGTCCGAAATTGCGTTTCATCACTTCCAGCAGATGGGTGGCGAGCACTTCTGTCGGGGTAACCACGGTGGCGCCCTGCAGCGCAACCTCATCCTGACTGGCAGGATCGATCCAGCGCGCAGGCGCCCTGTAAACAGGCTCTTCAACATCCTCGCCCGGCGGCAGATCAAGCTCGTTCCCGGTGAGAATGGTCAGCACACTATTCGGCCGCAACCGATCGCGGGCCTGTTCGACGCCCTGAATATTCACCACATAAGTGCCGGAAGGCAGGCTGGCATCATCGGTCAACCGGATTTCAGGCATGATCAGGCCGAATTCGCCCGCGATGTGATTGCGCATATTGGCAATACGTGCGTCGAGCCCGGTTGCCGGATCCAGCACCATCGAGACCAGATCAGGGGCGAACTCAACATGAATATCCTCCAGATCCAGAATGTCGCCGATGGATTCGCGCTGCGTTTGCGCATCATCCAGGGGCGCCGGTATGGCGGCGGCCTGTTCTTCCTCAAGCAGACGGCGCCGTCTCACCCAATAGGCGGCATAGCCCAATACGATTGCCCCTGTCACAAAGGGGATAAAGGGCAGGCCGGGAACCAGCGCAAAGAGCGCAAGCAGCACAGCCACGGTCGCCAATGCTGGCGGATATTTCCCAAGCTGCGAGAAAAAGGCGAGGTCAGCCGAGCCGGAAGAGCCGCCACGGGCCAAGAGCAGGGCGCTGGCAATTGAAATGATCACCGCCGGGATTTGCGTCACCAGCCCGTCGCCAACCGTCAGGATGGCATAGGTTTCAAAAGCCTGCCCGATGGGCATGTCGTGCACGGCCACGCCCATGGTCAGCCCCATGACAATGTTCAGGAGCGTGATCAGAAGGCCTGCAACGGCATCGCCTTTGACAAATTTCGAGGCCCCGTCGAGGGAGCCGAAAAAGGTTGTTTCAGCCTGTTCGGTTTCGCGTCTGGCCTTGGCCTCCTCATGAGTGATCGCGCCTGAGGCCACATCGGCGTCAATGGCGAGCTGTTTGCCCGGCATCCCGTCCAGGGCAAATCGTGCGCCCACCTCGGCCATCCGCCCAGCGCCCTTGGTGATCACGATGAAGTTCACGATCAGCAGCACGCCAAACACCACGAGGCCAAGGAAAACACTGCCCGACATGACGAAATTGGCAAAGCCTTCAATCACATGCCCGGCGGCGGCCGTACCGGCATGGCCCTGACCAATGATCAGTTTGGTCGAGGACACGTTCAGCGACAGGCGCAGCATCAGCGAGGCGAGCAGCACCGTGGGAAAAGCCGAGAAATCCAGCGGCCGCTCGATAAACAGCGTGACCGTAAAGATCAGGATGGCGAGCGAGAACGAGGCCGCCAGCCCCACATCCAGCACCCAGGAGGGCACGGGCAGGATCATCATCACGATGATCGCCATCAGCGCGAGCGCCAGCAGGATCGTGGGTTGGAATATCTGAGAAAGCGACAGCTTCATTCTGGGTTATCCTGTACCATCCGGCGCGAACAGGCTTTGCCCGCGATTGGAAAAGAGACCTTTGCCCGTATTGCTGAACAGGCTGCCTGACGCGCCTTTGGCACTGAGCGGCATGAGCGATCCGGTCGCAGTTTCTCCGCCACCTTGCAGCAGCGGGAAATTATTGACGCGAATATGGGCGACCGGGGCGGCGATATGGGGCACTGCACTGTCGGCCAGATCAGCGGCGGCAACACGCAGGGGAATGCCATCCTGATCTATGAAACGGTTGCGAAACCCGGCAAAGCGGGCCTTGTAGCGGTTGGCATATTCCGGGTTGCGGGAGTGATAAGCCCCTGCAGCGGTTTCCCAATCCCCGGATTCTGCATAAAGCTCCGACAGATAGCGCGCGGCATAAAGCCCATTTTCCAACGGATCAAACATGGCATCGAGACTGTCGAAATTCTGATGGTGCCATTTGTAGTTGATCTGAAAACAGCCGACGTCAAAGCTGCGAGCGCCGCGGGCATAGTTTTCATCGACATAGGCGCGGGCTTCTTCATTATTGTCGAACCAGACCCCTTTGCCTTCCATATTGATGGTCCAGGGCCAGGGGCGGAAAGCACCCGCCCGTTTGCGCCCGGTTTCGGTCAGGGAAATGGCCTTGAGCACGGAAACCGGCACCCCGGTCCGGGCTGAGGCGATTTCAGAAACCTTATCGCAAATCTCGGACGGGTCGGAGATTGCCGCGCGCGCATTTTTGGGGGTGATAACGGAAAGGGCGAATACAACCAAAAACACAGTCAAAATGGCGTGCCATCCCGACGAGGGACCCCCGAATAGCCTGCATTTTTGCTGTCCCGACGGCAGGCGCCGGATATTGGCTTCGGGAGAAGGCCTGTTCTGCATTTCAATCCACCGCAATTCTTGCGTTTCTTGAAATCAGTCTAGGTGTGCGTGGTTTACAAAAGGTAACCAACGCCCGGTCTCGGGCAGGTTATCTGGCGCTCAGAGGCTCAATATCGCTAAGCAGATTGCCGATCGTGTCTCGGATCGTCTGACTGTTTTCGATCAGCGTTTCCGACCGAGCAATCGGGGTATCCGGCAAAGGTGCTTCTCCGCCACCCTGCATCAGTTGCGCCGCAGCCCCCTTTGCCCCGTCGCCGTCGAGTTTCGATACATCCGGCCAAAGCCCGCCGCGCCAAGCGTTATCCAGTGCGGCCTGCTGGTTTCCAATAACTTCATAAGTGCTGGTCGCTGATCTATAATCCTTCGCCTGCGCCAAAGCGCGCGCGCGCAGTTCTTCTGCCACATCGCCTTCCAGACCAGACAGATACCCGATGGCAACATCCGGGCGTTCATCCAAAAGGGCAGCGCGGGCATAGAGCAGGCGATCCGGTTCCGCAGGAATGCTGGTGCCAGTGCCGTCGAGGACCTGTTTGGCCGGGCCAGGCAGGCTCAGAGCAAGAAAACGTTCGGCAATCGGGCGGCGATTTTCCGCGGGCATCTGCACAACCTGATCCATATGCCCGGTGATCCGGCGCAGGAAGCTGGCATCGGCAGAATTTGTGGCAAGCTGACCAAACAGGATCTGGCGCAATTCAACCGCCCGCTCCGGTGTGACTTCTTTCTCCGCAATCGCCTCGCGCAACAGCTCAAACGCCCGATGAAAATCCCGCACCGAGCCGCGTGCACGAATATTGGCGTCGATCAGACGCTTGCCGGTTTCTGTGCCGCGTTGTTCAAACAGCAGGCTTTCCAACAGCGTCAAGGTATCCAGCGGGACGGCCTTATCGTGATCAAGCGTCGTGTTGACCCGTTTCAACAGGGCCTCGGGCAGGTTGCTATCGGCATTTGCCACAACCGTATCGAGCCGCCCCAGAGCCGTATCAATCTCGCCATCCGCGATTTCAAATTCCGCCTCGACAAGGTCAGCGGCCGAATCTGTCGGCTCGACCACACGCCCGAATGCCCGATGGATGATGTCAGCCGTTGTCTGATCCCCCATATCGAGGAATTTTTTCGCCAATTGCGGCCCAAGATGACGACGCAAATGCTTGGGCAATGAGCTGAAGGTCAGGGTGACGGCTTTGGTGTTGATGGTCTGCCCAGGGTTGAGCCTTGGTTGTGCCAGAGTGGCCCAAAGTGCGGTTGCCCCATCACAGGCCATCTGCTTTTCGATAGATGCCGCCGCCGCTGCCTGTTCGTTATCCATCACATCGGCCATGACATAAAGAATCGCCGGATGCGAAATGACATCAGGATAGTTCTTGATCAGTGACCGCGCTTCGGCTCCGAAGGTCAGATAGATGTAATATTTGGTCAGATCGGTCATGCCCTCTGTATCCGGCGCATCGAACTCCCCAACCACGGCAGAGCGGTGGGCGCCAAGGTCGATCCCCTCTTCAATCGGGGCACCCCATTGGCCGATGTCGAACAGGTCAGGATCCAGGCAGGCCGTACCGTCATCTGTGGCTCCGGCTCTTGGACGCCGCAAAGCAGCAGCCATATCAATGCTGGTCTCAACAGAAATATGGCTGCCGTCATCATTGGGAACCGTTGCGTAGAGCGGTTCGTCTTCTTCAGCCTCTGTGGATTTGGTCGCCCTGGCGACACCTGCTTCGATCTGACCCATATCCGCATCCAGCAGCCCTTGGGCGGCGGCCCGGGCAATCTGTTCCAAAAGCGCAGTCTGGGTTTCCTGCACATGCTCGCGCCGGGAAATAACGTCATTTCCGGCAGAAGTCGCACCGTCGGAGGGGACATAGTCGCGCAATGGGCCGTAGCGAAGCCCTGCTTCCGCAGCGCTGCTCATCATCATCAGCGGCAAACCGGCACGATCCGCCGTCGCGTCAGGCGACAGATTCTCTGTGACTTCTGCACCGTTGTGATTTTCGCCCATCGATTGGCCCTCGTCAGAGAGTTCGGCAAATGGGTGCTCGGCTTGGCCATCAGGGGCTTCTGCCTGCGCAGTCTGAGTCTCTGCCGCAGGGTCTGCTTGCTGCGACATCGGGCCAAGCTGTGCTTCAAACGGCCAATCCGCTGTCGGGGCTGCACCATCAATAATGTCGAGCACCATCTGACCATCGCGAAACACGAAAGCATCGCCATGGCAATCACAGCCGACGGCAAAGAACAGCCGCCCATCGCCACGATCACGTAGCTGGGCAATGCGGTTGCGCGGGATAGTGTCGAATACGGTGCTCAGATCATAGCTGGTATCCGTGCTGGCCGCGCGGAATTCGAACCCGCCGGCAACCTTGCCAAAGCTCCAGCCATCCTCGACCTGCATTTGCAGGAAAACGCGGGTGAAATCGGCCTGTTCCTCGCCCGTTGCCACAACGCCCTGAGCCCGCGCAAAGGCGGGCAGAAGCAGAGTAACAAGCAGGGCGAGAAGCCGGATCATGCAACGTCTTTCTTCACATCTTTCAAAGCTTCTTCGAGATCCGAAAAGCTCGGCCGTTTACTGCTGGGCGTGTTCTGGCGTCCGACCTCGATGCAAATATTTGTCGAATGGTTGTGCAGGTTCGCCACCAGCACCTCGCGGATCAGCTGGTAGAAATGCGCGTCTTCTTCGGCGACGGCGGTTAGTTTGGAGGCGAAGGGACCAACCAGACCATAGGCGATGAACACGCCCATGAATGTCCCGGCCAGAGCGCCACCAATCATGTGGCCAAGAATTTCCGGCGGTTGGTCAATCGAACCCATGGTCTTGATCACGCCCAACACGGCAACAACGATGCCCAGGGCGGGCAAGCCATCTGCCATGGTTTGCAGGTTGTGACCGGAATGCTTGGCGGCTTCGAGATTCGCCTCCATCCGCTTTTCGAGCACTTCCTCCACCTGATGCGGGTCGTCATAGTTCATCGACGCGGAGCGCAGCGTATCGCAGATCAGGTTGATCGCCTCTTTGTCGGCAAGGATCTTCGGGTACTTAGTGAAGATCGCGCTCTCTTCCGGCAGTTCGATATGCTCTTCCAGCGCCACGGCATTTTGCCTGGCCTGACGGATCAGTTCAAATAGCAGGCAAAGAAGATCCTTATAGTCAGAAGGTTTCCAGCGCGTGCCTTTGAAAACCCGACTCACATCTTTCAGTGTGTGTTTGATCGTTGGAACATCGTTGGAAATAACAAAGGCGCCAAAGGCTGCCCCCATGATCATGGTAAATTCATAGGGAGCAACTTCGAGAATCAGCGTCAGGTTTCCGCCTTCAGCGATGAATCCGCCAAAGACCAAGGCGAAAACCATGATAATGCCGATAAGCCCAACCATATTCTACTTCCCCGTTAGCGGCCCGTTCTGCTCTGATCCTGACAGGAACTGGTTAAGAAACATTCATCATAACCCGGATCAGAGCCGATTCGACCGATCACAATAGTTCTCAATTCTGGCATTATTCGGTCGGAGCTCTCGCATTGCGGCCAGCGAGTAACACACTGATCGTATAGGCTTTCTCAGGATCGATCCCGGCCAAGATGGCGGCGGCAGCGTCCGGACGCATCCGTCCGAGGAAACCTGCAGCGAATTGCGGATCCATCTGCGAGAATAGCGGCACAGCCTCTTTCGCCTTCATGTTTTCGTAAACCGAGGTCAGCCGGGCCAGATCATCCTCTGCGGCCGTCGATGCCGTTGCCATCGTGGATTGCAGTGAAGCTTCGGCTTCCTTCAGCGCAGCCAGTTGATCAGAGATTTGTTTTTCCGCCACGGATAGCGCCTGCATCCGGTCCGCGATTGCAGCTTCCCGTATGCCAACCTTTTCTTCACGATCACGTAACAGGGCCAGCGCCGAGGCGATATCGTCTTCGGTTTCACAGGAGGGCAGCGGCTCTGCCAAGGTACTGTTTTCTATGAAGGGACTGGTGGCATTTGCAATCGCTAGGCCAGTCTCGCCCCCGAGGCGCAAGACCCCGGACAAAACAAGCATTGCAATGATCGTCCACAAAACCCCACGCCCGCTGCGGCGGCGTTTGCGTTTCTTCGGCGCACTGGCAGGCGTTTTCCCCGGGGTCGCACCCGGGGCTTGGTTTGTTGCAGAGGCCGCTTTACCGCCTGGATCTGATTTTGGCTTGCGTCCAAGCATTACGCACCTCCCGCCGCTGCGCGCCGGGTGGAGAACATGGCTGGTGCGGCCTCAGCGTCATCATCGCCTTGGTTTTGGGCTTCCTCAGCAGCCGCTTGCCATTCTGCATCTTTCACCACTTCCGCGGTCGGTTTGGCGGGTGCTGCGGCTGGTTTGCTGTCAGGCTCAGGCAAATCATGCAGCGCGGCCATCATCAGCTCAAGTTTCCGTGCCGATTCCTCGGCGCGTTCGGTCAGGGCTGTCAGCGTTTCGGAAGAATGCGCCGCAGCTTTGCGGGCCAGATCGAGCGTCCGGGTCATGTCGTCAACCTGTGCCGAAAGCACAGCAACCGCGCCACCAACCCCGTTTTCAAGATTGTTGAAGCGCTTCAGGCGACGCGCCAGAATGTAGCAATAGATGGCTGCCCCGAATGCGCCTGCTCCCAGCAGGATATCCGATGCCAATGCAATGATCTGCTCCATATTGGTCTCCGTTCCCGCTCTAGCTCAATACAAATTCCATAATCAGAAGATCGTGCACCTTGCCAGCACCCACCACGAGTTGGATCCGCCGCAGCATCTGCGCGCGCAGGGTGACCAAGGTCGTTGGATCTTCCAGATCGGTAATCGACACAGCACGAAGATAGGAATTCAGCACATCCATCACCCGCGGGACGAGATGCGATACCTCTTCTTCCATGCCTGTTTCGACTTCCAGTTCGCCCCGAAAGCGCAAATGCTGGCTGCTGCCGCCTTTCAGCGATACAACCAGCGGTTCCAGCGGCACAAACCCGGCATTGGTGGTGCCGTTTGCACCATGCTCTGTCGCGGCTGCGTGCCCGCCTTCTTCTGTCGTGGTATCGGGCCCGGTGCTTTCGCCATGTCCGGAGCTATCCGACGCCGTGTCACCTGACGTCGATGGTCCCAGAATCATTCCGGAATAGACCGCATAGAATCCGCCTCCGCCCAGCACCAGTGCCAGAACGACGCCTATGATCAGGCCCATTTTACTTTTCTTTTTCGGTGCCTCTTCTGAGGACGCTTCAACCGTTTCTTCTGCTTCGGCCATGGTTCACCCACGATTTTCTTCGAATCGTTTATAGAACGTCAGGCACTAACCGATTGTTAAGAACGATCGGTGAAAGTGACTCGAGACGGGGGCAGAAGCCCGCTCGCAGAAGGAGTCACGTCGTGCAGCAAATCCTCGCTGTCTGGAATTCATTGGACATGCGCCGGCGGGCCATTGTGGTTGCCGCTACTATTGCGATGTTTGCCGCCATACTGGCGCTTGCGCGTATCGCTTCTCAACCTTCTATGGAACTTCTCTACGCCGGGCTTGAACCAGGGCCGGCCGGGGAGGTTTTGCAAGCACTCGAGGCTCAGGGCGTGGCGAATGAGATTCGTGGCGGTGCCATCTATGTAGATGCGACCAAACGCGATGAACTGCGGATGACCCTTGCCTCGCAAGGCCTGCCCAGCAATGCCACGCAAGGCTATGAACTCCTTGATAGCATGTCTGGTTTTGGCACGACGGCGCAGATGTTCGATGCCGCATATTGGCGCGCGAAAGAGGGCGAACTGGCCCGTACGATTGTATCGTCGCCGCTGATCTCGGCCGCACGGGTGCATATTGCAGTGCCGTCATCGCAGGGCTTTGCCGCGCGCGGAACACCGTCTGCCAGCGTGACCGTAACAACGACAAGCGAATCGATGAGCGCGCAACACGCAAAGGCGCTTAAGCATCTGGTTGCGGCGGCTGTTCCAAATCTGACCGCTGAAGCTGTCTCGGTAATCGACACACGTGGCGGGCTGATCATGGCCGGCGAATCGATTGATGCCGGTGGCACCGACGCTGCGACCCGGGCGGAAGACCTGAAACGGAATGTGCAGCGCCTGATCGAGGCGCGGGTTGGCTATGGCAATGCCGTGGTTGAACTATCTGTGGATACCGCGACGGAAAGTGAACGGATTACAGAGCGTACGCTTAATCCCGACAGCCGCGTGGCGATCTCGACCGATACCACCGAAACCTCGGCGACGGCGCAGGATGCGGCAGCGTCAGGTGTAACTGTGGCCTCGAATCTGCCGACCGGCGATACCGGCGCGTCGGGGGGTAGTTCGTCGTCGAACAACGCCGAAACCCGCGAACGGGTGAATTATGATGTGTCGCAGGTCACGCGCGAAGTGAATCGCGGCCCGGGTACCGTGCGCAGAATCACGGTTGCCGTTCTGGTCGACGGGATCAGGTCCACCGATGCGAACGGAGAGGAAGTCTGGACTCCGCGTTCGGATGAAGAGCTGGACGCGCTGAAAGAGCTGGTCGCCTCCACTGTTGGCTTCGATGAAAGCCGGGGCGATACGATCACGATCAAATCCATGGAATTCCAGCCGCTTGCTCCTGTTGGTTCCGCAGCTCCGACTGGCCTTTTCGCATCGCTCAATATTGATGTGATGTCGATCATCCGGCTCGCGGTTCTGGCGATTGTCGCCCTTGTGCTGGGTCTGTTTGTGCTGCGCCCGATCTTTGGATCGCAGCGGGCTTTGCCCGCACCAGCGGGGGCTCTGCCGGGGCCTGATTCCGGTCCGGATCTGGGTGGCGCGGATCTGGCGGATATCTCCGGTTTTGGTGATCTGCCCGCTCTGAATGGAGAAATTGATGACGGTGGCCTAGGCGGACCGGAAATGGCCGTGGTGTCGGATTTCAGTTTCGGCAATGACCTCCCAGCCTTGCAGGATCCGAATGATCCGGTGAACCGGCTGCGAAATCTGATCGAGAAAAGACAGGATGAAACCGTAGAAATCCTGCGTGGCTGGATGGAAGACGAGGAGGAAACCGCCTGATGTCAGGGAAGCTCCAACTTGAAGAATTCGATGAAACCGATCTGGCTTCAGTGAAAGCAGAGCGTCCCGCACCGGAGGCTGCCGCGCCCGCAGCACCTGCGATTACCCCGGCCATGCTCGAAAAAGCCCGGCTGGAAGGCTATGAAAACGGCTACAAGGCCGGGTGGGATGATGCGGCAAAAGCCGAAGAAGAAGAGCAGAGCCGGATTGGCGCTGAGTTCGCCCGGAATTTGCAGGACCTTGGCTTTACCTTCCATGAGGCCCGCACCCATGTGATGCAGGCGCTGGAGCCACTGCTGTCAGGTATGGTCGAGCGCGTGCTGCCGCGGCTGGTCAGCGAAACCATCGGGCAGACGATTATTGAAGAGCTGATGCCGCTTGCCTCGGCGGCGGCGGATACCCCGATAGATATCGTGGTCTGCCCAGCCAGCCGCCCGGCGATTGAAGGCTTTCTCGAACAGGAAAGCGCTGTGCCTTTCAGGCTGATAGAGGAACCGACCCTGTCAGAGGGTCAGGTTTTCCTCCGTGCCGGCAAGCTCGAACGACATATCGATTTCTCAAATGCGGTCGACCAGATTGGCACGGCCATAGACGGACTCTACGAACTCAATGAAAAGGCCTTCCGCCATGGATGATCACGCCACCCCTCTCGATGAAAATGCGATCAGCAACCCGTTTACTCAGGTGCCGATCGAAATCCTCATTTCGGTGGGGCGTGCGCGTCCGACCGTGCATGATCTGCTTCGTCTGAAACCCGACACCGTGTTGCCGCTGGATCGCAAGGTCAGTGATCCGGTTGAGCTTTATGTCGGCGACCGGCTGATTGCCCGCGGCGAGCTGGAAGAGGTTGAAGGTGATGAATCAGGCGGTCTGGCGGTTCGCCTGACGGAAGTGGTCGATCTGAAGGCAGGCCTGTAATCCGATGATTCAAAGCTTGGGGCAGAAAAAACACCTTATTGCGCTTATCGCGTTAACCATGATTCTGATGCTGTTGTCGCATCCGGCCATGGCTCAGCAGGTGAATATCACCATGCCGGATGGCAGCGGCACCGGGTCGCTGGCAACGCGCTCGATCCAGCTGATCGTGCTGATCACGATTCTCAGTCTGGTTCCCGGACTGGCGATGATGATCACCGCCTTCCCCTTTATCGTCACGGTCTTGTCGATCCTGCGTCAGGCTATCGGGCTGCAGCAATCGCCGCCCAATATGCTGATCGTCTCGCTGGCGCTGTTTCTGACCTATTTCGTGATGGAGCCGGTCTTTCTGGAGGCCTGGAAACTGGGTGGCGAGCCGTTTTCCAATGGCGAGATGGAGCTGGAACCCGCCTTTTTGGCAGCGTTAGAGCCTTTTAAGGTGTTCATGGTCGGACGGATTGATCCGGGTACGTTCAGCGCGCTTGCCGGACTGCGCGATGGTACGCAGGACGCGATGCTGGGGTCGGATGCGCCGACCTCGCTGTTGGTGCCGTCTTTTCTGCTCAGCGAAATCTCGCGTGCTTTCCAGATCGGCTTTCTGATCTTCCTGCCTTTCCTGATCATTGACCTAGTTGTTGCTGCGATCCTGATGTCGATGGGCATGATGATGGTGCCCCCGGCCATCGTATCGCTACCCTTCAAACTGGCGTTCTTCGTCATCGCAAATGGCTGGACGCTGGTCTCGGAAGCCTTGGTGCGAAGTTACTTTGGTGGGTGAGACTGGATGTGACTGATGATCGCTGCACACTGCGGCGATCATATATGTCTTCACGCCCCTTCAGGATTTCCGTTTCGCCCCTTGGCCGCAGCGCTGCGCAATCCGATCAAAGGGTGTTTTAGCCGATTTGCCTCTGGCCAACGCACCAGCCCAAGGGACATGTGGCCCAACCAACCGATAGCACCCAAGATCACCGCCTTTTGGCCCGGTCTCATCAGAGACCCTTAAACGGCAACCCCGTAGCAACTATCGGCCTGGTTGGGCCAAACTCGTCGCGGCGGAAGATGGAGCGAAGGCGTTTTACAAACATTGATCAGGCTCAAAAACTCGATTGCAAATCAGGAATGCCCGATATGCGTATTTCGCAGGATGCAAGGAGTCGCGCACATTGCCTGTTAACCGTGGGAGTGTTAACTGCCGCAGAACATATGTTTCAGGAGGCACAAGGTGACCCAGGACTATATCGTAAAAGACATTGCGCTTGCCGAATTTGGCCGAAAAGAGCTCGACATTGCCGAGACTGAAATGCCGGGTCTGATGGCTCTGCGCGAGGAATACGGCAATTCAAAGCCGCTTAAGGGTGCGCGCATCGTCGGTTCGCTGCACATGACGATCCAGACCGCTGCCCTGATCGAAACGCTGGTGGCGCTGGGCGCGGATGTGCGCTGGGCCTCGTGCAACATCTTCTCGACGCAAGACCACGCCGCCGCCGCCATCGCTGCGGCTGGCGTGCCGGTTTTCGCCATCAAGGGCCAGTCTCTGGAAGAGCATTGGGATTATCTCGACCGCTCGTTCCAGTTCCCCGATGGCGCCAACATGATCCTCGACGATGGCGGCGACGCCACGCTCTATGTGCTGCTGGGGGCGCGCGCCGAAGCTGGTGAAGACATCATTCCGGTGCCGGGTTCTGAAGAAGAAGCGGTGATCAAGGCGCAGATCCTGAAACGCATGGCTCAAAGCCCCGGCTGGTTCACCAAGACCCGCGACGCGATCAAAGGCGTTTCGGAAGAAACCACCACCGGCGTGCACCGGCTCTATGAGCTGCACAAAAACGGGCAGCTGCCCTTCCCGGCCTTCAACGTGAACGACTCGGTGACCAAGTCGAAATTCGACAACAAATATGGCTGCAAGGAATCGCTGGTTGATGGCATCCGCCGCGCCACCGATGTGATGCTTGCGGGCAAGGTGGCCGTGGTCTGCGGCTATGGCGATGTGGGCAAAGGCTCTGCGGCCAGCCTGCGCGGCGCCGGCGCCCGCGTGAAAGTCACCGAAGTCGATCCGATCTGCGCGCTGCAAGCTGCGATGGACGGGTTTGAAGTGACCACGCTGGAAGATGAAGCGGCCAGCGCCGATATCTTCATCACCACGACCGGCAACCGCGACATTATCCGCATCGAGCATATGCGCGAGATGAAGGATATGGCGATCGTCGGGAATATCGGCCATTTCGACAACGAAATTCAGGTGGCCGCGCTGAAGAACCACAAATGGACCAACATCAAGGATCAGGTCGATATGATCGAGATGCCCTCAGGCAACAAGATCATCCTGCTGTCGGAAGGCCGCCTGCTGAACCTGGGCAACGCCACCGGCCATCCGAGCTTTGTGATGTCAGCCTCGTTCACCAACCAGGTTCTTGCGCAGATCGAGCTGTTCACCAAGGGTGAGAACTACAACAACGAGGTCTACATCCTGCCCAAGCATCTGGATGAAAAGGTCGCCCGACTGCATCTTGCCCGGGTCGGCGCCAAGCTCAGCAAGCTCAGCCCCGAACAAGCTGCCTATATCGGCGTCACAGTCGATGGGCCCTATAAGCCGGATCACTACCGCTATTGATAGTTCAGCATTGCTGGTGGAAAGGCCCGGCGGTTTCCAATCGCCGGGCTTTTTCATGCAAGGCTAAGGGTGGGAGAGCCGTGATTCCCCATTCGGCACGCGCATGAAAACTGTCTGCGGACAGGGGGTGGAAAACGCTTTTATCGCAGCAAAACTGTTACCCGAAATCTGGTTTTCTTGCTGAAAAATCCTGTATTTAAGAGGAAACAGTGCGGGTAAGAGCTTGTTCAGGTTAACGAGCCCGGCGTTGATGAAAATTGTCACCAAGCTTTCGTTGCACCCGGCCTCCGGGTTTCATAATGTCGAGGAAGGCCAGGATGGTCGGACCTTTTCAAAGAACACGTGTGGTGCTGAGGGAGCACGTGGGGTGGATGGAGGGTTCCGACACGGTCGGGGCCCTCCTCTTTTTTTCAGAACAATGTCAGAATCACACCGATGATGGTGCAGCCGGATACGGCATAGCCGCCATCAATCAGGGTGAGCTTGAAAGGCCGCATCGCATAGGCGTTGTTGATCATCACCCAGGGCGCAATGAAGAACAGCCCGACGCCGAGGCCTGAGACCAGACCCGTGCCCACGCTGGTGATCCCCGACATCGCAAAGACATGCCGCATCATGCCCGCCACCAGCACCATCGCAATGGCTGAGAGCAGAAACGGCAGCGGGCTGGAGCCGTTCCTGGGCCGCCCCGTGTCGTCTATTTCCACCCCCGAGGCAGCCATCCATGGCTTTGCCAGCACCATATACCAGATGGCGCCGAACACCCATGATCCCGCAGCGGCGACCAATACGCTGATGATTTCCAAGCTTTCCTCCCATCGCTGTGGCGTTTTGCCGCATTATGCTGGAGGAGGGGTGTTTTCCCTACGGGTTTTCGCTTGCGAGGGCGAGCACCACCGCCCATTCCTCGGGGTTGACCGGCTGCACGGACAAGCGCGAGTTTTTGATCAGCACCATATCGGCCAGCCGGGGATCCGCCTTACACATGTCTAGCGTGACCGAGTTGGCAAGCGGGCGCACGGCTTTGATATCCACACATTCCCAGCGCGGATCATCCGTGGTGCTGTCGGGATGCACCTCTTTGCACACTTCAACGATGCCGACGATGCGCTTCTCGTTCACCGAGTGGTAGAAGAAGCCAAGATCCCCCAGCTTCATCTCGCGCATGTTGTTGCGAGCCTGATAATTGCGCACGCCGTCCCATTCTTCGCCCGCCTCACCTTTGGCGAGCTGGTCATCCCAGCCCCAGGTGCCGGGTTCAGATTTGAACAGCCAATAGCGCATCAGCCGATGACCTTTTTGAAGGCCTCGATGCGGGTCTTGGTGAACAGCCCAGCCTGCGCATAGGGGTCATTCGCGGCCCAGGCTTCGGCCTCTTCCCGGGTCTCGACAGGGATCAGCACCAGCGAGCCGCTCATATTCCCATCGGCGTCCAGAAACGGCCCGGCCAGCGCGGCGCCTGTTTCGGCCAGATAGGCAAGGTGCTTGTCGCGGTTGGCTTTGCGGATCTCAAGCCCGCCGGGCTTGTCGGTGCAGATGATAGCGTACATTCATTCCTCCTTGAGCGGGCGCGACAGAAGCAGCTCGACCGCCTCTGTCACAGTGATGGATTCCTCGACCAGCGCCACCACCATATCGGCAATGGGCATATCAATCCCAGATTTTTGCGCTGCAATAGACACGGCTTTGGCGGTTGCCCGGCCTTCTATGGTGACGCCGTCCGCGCCATGCTCGCCCCGGCCCAGAGCCAGACCAAAAGCATAGTTGCGCGACTTTTCCGAGCTACAGGTCAGGGCCAGATCACCAAAGCCAGAAAGGCCCGACAGGGTATCGACCTGAGCACCGCGGGCGCGGGCAAAACGAGTCATTTCAGCATAACCACGGGTCATCAGCGCAGCGCGCGCGCTTTCGCCAAGCCCAGCGCCGATGGCCACACCGCAGGCGATGGCGATAACGTTTTTCAGCGCACCGCCCATTTCGACACCCACCATATCGGTGCTGCGATAGAGCCTGATATTGCTGGTCGCGAGCGCGTGTTGCAGCGCTTCCGGCTGATCGGCCGCAATGGTCAGCGCGGTCGGCAGACCGGCGGCGATATCGACCGCAAAACTGGGGCCGGACAGGATCGCAGGCGTGGCATTGGGGCAGGTCTCGGCAATGATCTCAGCCGAGCCACGGCCGGAGGCGACATCAATGCCTTTGGAACAGGAAACAAGCGTTTGTCCTTGAAATAGAGACTGGTTTTCGCTCAGAAACCCAGAGAGCTGTTGCAACGGCACGGCCAACAGGATGATCCCGGCATCTGTTGCCTCGGCCAGATCGCCGGTGACATGCAGGGTCTCGGGAAAGCGCTGACCGGGCAGGTAGCGGGTGTTTTCGCGCAGCGCCTCCATATCGCCCGGATCGCGCGCCCAGAGTGTGATATCGCGGCCGTCGCGGGCCAGCGAGATTGCCAGCGCCGTGCCGAAGGCGCCTGCGCCCAGAACCGAGACCGCATTCATGCTTTCGCCCCTTTCTTGCCGGAGCCAAGCAGGGCCGGGCTGGTCTGGTCCAGCGGCCAGCGCGGACGGGCCATAAGGCTCATATCGTCCCGCTGTCCAGCGCGAAATCGCTCGATCCCCGCCCAAGAAATCATCGCGGCATTATCGGTGCAGAGCTGGAGTGGCGGGGCGAGGAAGGTGGCGCCAAATTCGGCTGAAACAGTCTCTAATGCTGAACGAATGGTCATATTTGCCGAGACACCACCGGCCACGGCAAAGGTAGGATGCGCGGGGTTCAATGCCATATATTCGGCAAAGGCCCGGCGCGACTTTTCTGCCAGAACATCAGAGACGGCAGCCTGAAACGAGGCGCAGAGATCGGCGCGATCCTGCAGGCGCAGCCCGCCATACTCTTCCACCAACTGATCGCGGGTCCGCAGCAGCGCGGTTTTCAGCCCGGAAAAGCTCATATCGCAGCCGGGGCGATCCAGCAGCGGGCGCGGCAGCTTGAACCGCTTCGCGTCGCCCTGTTGCGCCTCGCGCTCCACATGCGGGCCGCCGGGTTGCGGCAGGGCAAGCAGCTTGGCGGTTTTGTCAAAGGCCTCGCCCGGCGCATCGTCGATCGTGCCGCCAAGCCGGGTAAAATCGTCATCGCCCTCCACCAGCAGAAACTGGCAATGCCCGCCGGAAACCAGCAGCATCAAATAGGGAAACGCGGCCTGATCGGTCAGGCGCGGGGTCAGGGCATGGCCGGCAAGGTGGTTGACCCCGATCAGCGGCAAGCCAGTGCCCGCCGAAATGCCCTTGGCCAACATCACTCCCGCCAGCACACCGCCAATCAGCCCCGGACCAGCGGTGACGGCAATGGCATCAAGCGCATCCAGCCCGATCCCGGCCTCTTCCATCGCGTCATCAACGCAAAGGTCGAGCTTTTCCGTATGGGCGCGCGCGGCGATCTCAGGCACGACGCCGCCAAACGCTTCGTGCAACTCCGTCTGCCCCGCGACGACTGAGGCGAGAATTTCCGGCGGCTGACCGGGCGTGTGGCGCAGAATGGCGGCGGCGGTATCGTCGCAGCTGCTTTCTAGGCCAAGGATGGTAACGGTTTTGCTCATGTCGCGCCGGTTGCGATAGGGGTTGTGCCGAGGTAACACCGCCTGAGGCCCCAGACAATCCCGCGAGGCAGAGAGCATGCCCAAGATCAGGCGAACGTGGTGATCTCGCCGGTGATGCGGATCGTCGCGGGGGGCGATATGCCAGATCTTGCCCGCTATCATGGTGTGATCCTGACCTCAGCCAATGCCGTGCCGCTTCTACCTGATTTGACCGGGGCCAAAATCTATTGCGTGGGAAAACGCACGGGCGAGGCGGCAACTGAGGCCGGGGGCGAAGTAGAGCTGATCGCGCTTGATGCCGATGATCTGGTGGCGCGGCTGACAGACCCCGGACCGCTGATCCATCTGCATGGCGAACATGTGCGCGGGTATGTGGCAGAACGGCTGAATTCCGCTGAAATAGAGACTGTTAGTGCCGAGATTTACCGGCAGGAGGCGATAGGCCTAACCCCTAAGGCGAAAACCCTGATTGAGGGAAATTTGCCTGTGGTCCTGCCGCTCTACTCGCCACGATCTGCCCGGTTGATCGCTGAGCAAGTTTCCGGAACTGGCGAAGATCTTCACGCGATTGCAATGAGTGCGGCGGTAGAGGAGGCGTGGAAAGCGGCGACAGGCCGCGACGCCGAGATCGTGCCCGAGCCTACAGGCGAGGCGATGCACGCGCGGATTGCTGCCGCTCTGCGCCTATGAGCCGCCTTGTTCCAAGGGGCGGGGGCGACTAGGTTGAACAAGGCGCGCAATGAACCGCGCGGTGAGGTCGAAAGGTGAAAGATGTCGCAAGGGCCGGATTCGTCGAAGCCAAGTGAAGAAGAAATTACCCCGGAAGAGGCGGGCAGCACACCGGAAGAAACGGTTGAGGATGCCGTTATTCTGGACGAGCCTGATGATGCGCCCGCTGGTGATGAGGCTGTGGCGGAAGAGCCTGACGCAGAGCTTGAGGGCGATGCGGATGACGCGGTTGAGCAGGTCGAAGAGGACGAGCCGGAAGAGGTTTCCGAGGACACCACGACCGAAGAGCTGGAACCTGCTGGAACCCAATCCACGCCCCCTGCCCCGGCGACGCAATCACGTGGCACCGCGCTCTTTATCGGATTTCTGCTTGGCGGGGTCGCGGCGGCGGCGATTGGCTTTGGCGCGGCACGCTATGTGGTGCCCGATGGCTGGCCGTTCCCCGGCACAACCCCGGAAGAAGACCCATTGCCCGGGCTGGTTGCCACGCAGGGCGATGAGATTTCCGGGCTGACCACCGAAATCGCTCGGCTGGATGCGGCTCTGACCGCGCTCAAAGCCGATAGCAGCGCGGCAGATCGCGCCGATGGGATTGCGGCCTCTGTAGAGGCGGTGAACACAAGACTGGATGAGATCGACGCGCGGCTTGCGGCGGTGGAAAAACTGGCACCGGAAGGCTCGGCTGCCGCCGATGCAGCGGCAGAGGCCTATGATCGCGAGCTGACAGCTCTGCGCGAGATGTTTGCAGGCGAGTTGGAAAAAGTCCAATCAGCGCAGGCGGATGCGGCCACATTGCAGGCTGACGCGGCAGAGGCGGCGCAGGCGGCAACCGGGCGGGCAGCACTTTCCCGGGTTCTGGCCGCGCTTGATAGCGGTCAGCCCTATGCCGAGGCGCTGGATGAATTCGCGACGACAAGCGGGGTGGATATTCCCGATGCACTCGCTGCTCCGGCTGCAAATGGCGTGCCGACCTTGGCCGATTTGCAGGCGGGTTTCCCCGAGGCCGCCCGCGACGCGCTGGATGCAGCTATTCGGGCAGGCGTTGAAGATGGCTCTATCGGACGGTTTGAAGCCTTTTTGCGCATTCAGCTCGGCACCCGGTCGCTTGAAGCGAAAGCGGGCGCTGATCCTGATGCGGTGCTGTCACGTGCTGAAGCGGCTCTGCGGCAGGGCGATCTGAGTGCGGTGTTGACCGAGCTTGATGCCCTACCGGAAACGGCCAAACCCGCTTTGGCGGCGTGGCGCGACCTGGTCGAAATGCGCAAAGCGGCATTGGATGCCGGTGCGGCGCTGACCCAAGATATGAACGCAAAGTGAGGATGATTTGATGCTTTGGTCCCTGTTCAAAATCATTCTTTTCGTTGTGCTTGTTGCGGCGGCTGCCATTGGCGCGGGCTGGCTTTTGGAAAGCGAAGGCGGCGTGCGTATTGCCATGGGGGCGATGGAATTCAACCTAGGCCCGCTTCAGGCGGTGATTGCCCTTATCGTGCTGGTCTTTGCCGTCTGGCTGTTGATCAAGCTGGTCAATCTGCTGGTGGCGGTGGTGAAATTCATCAATGGCGATGAAACCGCGATCAGCCGCTATTTTGACCGCAATCGTGAACGCAAAGGCTATGAGGCACTGGCTGACGGGCTGATGGCGCTGGCCTCAGGCGAAGAACGGCAGGCGATGACGAAAGCCGCGCGGGCCGAGAAATTTCTGCGCCGGCCTGAGCTGACCAATCTGATCACCGCGCAAGCTGCCGAAATGGCGGGCGACCGCAAGAAAGCCGAAGCAACCTATAAGCGGCTTCTGGCAGATGAGCGCACCCGCTTTGTCGGCATTCGCGGGATCATGAAGCAGAAGCTGGAAGACGGCGATACCGAGACCGCGCTGAAACTGGCCGAGAAAGCCTTTGCGCTAAAACCGCGCCACGCGGAAACCGGGGATATTCTGCTTGCCCTGCAAGCCACGCAGGCCGATTGGGCAGGCGCGCGGAAAACTCTGGGAAGCAAGGTGAAAGCCGGGGCGCTGCCCAAGGATCTGGGCAAGCGGCGCGATGCGGTCTTGGCGCTGCAGGAAGCCAAAGGCGTGTTTGAAGAGGGCAATTCGATCCGCGCCCGGGAATCGGCGATTGAGGCGAATAAACTTTCGCCCGATCTGATTCCGGCAGCGGTGATGGCCGCGCAAAGCTATCAGGAGCAGGAAAATCCGCGCTATGCCACGCGGGTGCTGACCAAAGCCTGGCAGGTGCAGCCGCATCCTGATCTTGCCGCTGCCTTTGCCGCGCTGAAACCCGATGAAAGCCCGGCCGAGCGGCTCAAACGCTTCAAGGCGCTGACCAAGCATAACCCGGATCATGCCGAGACGCGCATGTTGCTGGCTGAGCTAAACATTGCGGCGGAAGATTTCGTTGCCGCGCGGACAGCGCTGGGCGATTTGGCCGAGACCCATCCAACCCAGCGTGTGCTCAGCCTGATGGCGGCGATTGAGCGCGGGCAGGGCGCGGGCGATGATGTGGTGCGCGGCTGGCTGACGAAAGCGGTGACAGCCTCGCGCGGCGAACAATGGGTCTGCGACAAGTGCAACACGATCCATGCTGACTGGGCACCGGTCTGTTCTGACTGCGGGGCGTTTGACACGTTGAGCTGGAAAGAACCCTCTGAAGGCGAAGTGAAAATGCGCGGCGGTGCCGATATGCTGCCCCTGCTGGTCGATCTGCCGGGAGGGCCGGGTGTGGCCCAGCCTGTAGACGAGGACAGCACGGTGGAAGAGCCCGCCCATGAACCTGAAATCGTGCCGGAGGAAGCGGAAATCCTCCCGCTGCATCCTGATTACGTTGATCCGGATGGATATAACGCTGATGCAGAGGATAAAGCCAAAAATTAGGGCTACACACCCTGCCTTCGCGGTGCTAAAGACCCGGCACCTGAAGTACAGGCGTCGTTTGGCTGGAAATGCATAATATCATGGGTCCGCCCGTGGAAGACAAGCAAAGCCAGCCGCTTACAGACGACGCGCAGGAATGAGTAAGGCCGTGGTTTGGCCAGACGAGAAAAGGATGCCGCTGTAGCTCAGCTGGTAGAGCACGTCATTCGTAATGATGGGGTCGGGGGTTCGAGTCCCTTCAGCGGCACCACTTCTTTTCTCAAGCTGCTTCCGAATAGCCAATGCGCTTGCGGCTTTGTGATGGCTCGCCTACCACTTTCCCATGCCCAATCAGACTATCTGCATATTCACCGATCTTGATGGCACGCTGCTTGATCATGAGAGCTATGATTATGCGCCGGCTTTGCCGCTATTGCGGGATCTGACAGCGCGTGGGATTCCAGTGGTGCTGACCAGCTCAAAAACCCCCTCGGAGCTGATTGCACTGCGGGCGGAGATGGGCTTGGAAGGCAGCCCGGCGATTTGCGAAAACGGGGCGGGGATCGTGCAGGCGGGCAGTCGTGACCTGCCCGACAACAGCCAATGGACCCGCATTCGCTCTGAATTGGAGACTGTTTCTGCAGTGTTGCGCCGCCAATTTCGTGGCTTTGGCGATATGAGTGTTGATGAGGTGGCTGAGGCAACGGGATTGCCGGCGGAGGATGCCTCGCGTGCTGCCCAGCGCTGTTTCACCGAGCCGGGGATCTGGCTCGGAAGCGACGCGGAGCGCGATGCCTTTATCGCGGAACTTGCCGCAAAGGGCATCACTGCACGCTCGGGTGGGCGCTTTTTGACCCTCGGCCCGAACATCACCAAAGCCGACCGGATGGAGGAGCTGATCGGGCAGATGGGCAAACCCACCAGCATCGCGCTGGGCGACGCCCCGAATGATGTGGAAATGCTCAGCCGCGCCAGCTACGGCATTCTTATTCCGAACCCGCACCGGGCAAAGCCGCCTAAATTTTCGCCAGATGCTGAAAAGCGCATCATCCATGCCAGCGAACCCGGCCCGAAAGGTTGGGCCGCTGCGCTCTCCGCCCTACTCATGGAGTTGCAACTGACATAGTGAGGCGCAGCCCATGGCGGATTTTCATCAGAACGGCAATATTGGCACCCTGCACGATCTGAAGGCGAAATCCCCCGGCATGATGGCGCAGGAAATCGCCACCTTCGCCGAAAGCCGGAAAATCTCGCTGATCCTGCCCAGTCTTTATTCCGAATTGGCAGGCCCAGCGCTGGCCAATATCCTCGATGAGATTTCTGAGCTGCCCTATCTGCATCGCGTCATCATCGGGCTCGACCGCGCCAGTGAAGCGGAATACCGGCACGCCGTCGAGTTTTTTGCGCGTCTGCCACAGCAACATGTGGTGATCTGGAATGACAGCCCCAATCAGCTTGCTCTGGGCGAGCGGCTGAAAGAGCTCGGGCTTTATCCAACCGAGCCGGGCAAGGGCAAGAATGTCTGGACCTGCATGGGCTATCTCATGGCCTTTCGCGATACCGATGTGGTGGCGATCCATGATTGCGATATTGTCACCTATGAGCGCCATATGCTCACCAAGCTGCTTTACCCGGTCATCAACCCGCATCTGCCTTATCTGATGTCAAAGGGCTTTTATCCGCGTGTTGGCGATCAAGTCATGCATGGCCGCGTGTCGCGCCTGCTGGTCAGTCCGCTTTTGCTGGCGCTGAAAAAGGTGATCGGGGATCGCGATTACATCGATTTCCTGCGGGCCTTTCGCTATCCGCTCTCGGGCGAAGTGGCGATCCGTGGCGCGGTTTTGCCCGATCTGCGCATCCCCTCCGATTGGGGGCTAGAAATTGGCATGCTCAGCGAGGCCTGGCGCAATCTGGCACCCAAAGCGGTCTGTCAGGTCGAACTGGCCGATAACTACGATCACAAGCATCAGACCGTCAGCCCGGAAGACGCCAATGCCGGGCTGAACCGGATGTCGACCGATATTTGCAAGGCGATGTTTCGCAAGCTTGCCGCCGATGGCACCGTGTTCACGATGAACGTGTTTCGCACGCTGAAAGCCACCTATTACCGCACCGCGCTGGATCTGATCGAGCATTACGCGGCAGATGCGGCGATGAACGGGATCGAAATTGATCGCCATGGCGAAGAGCGCAATGTCGAGCTTTTTGCCGAAAACATCATGCGCGCCGGGCAGGTCTTTCTGGATAACCCATTTGAATCGCCCTTCATTCCCGATTGGTCGCGGGTGCATGCCGCCGATCCGAGCTTTATGGGGTCGATGCTGGACGCATTGGAGCAAGACCGCGCCCTGCTGTAGCGGCGCGCGTTGACAGCTTACGGGCCTCGTGCCAAGTCCTTCCGGTCAGGCAGTCAGATGCAGGAGATGAAAGTGGCCGCACGGGCATGGCAACGGATGCTGTCGGGGCGCAGGCTTGATCTGCTCGACCCGACTCCGATGGATATCGAGATCGAAGACATTGCCCATGGGCTGGCCTTCGTCGCGCGCTGGAACGGACAGACAAGGGGCGATTTTCCCTATTCGGTGGCCGAGCATTCGCTGCTGGTCGAGGCGCTTTACTCGCGCGCCAATCCCAACGCCCCGACGAAATGGAAACTGGCCGCTCTGCTGCATGACGGACCGGAATACGTGATCGGCGATATGATCAGCCCGGTGAAAGCTGCGGTTGGCCCCGGCTATGGCGAGCTGGATGCCCGGCTTCAGGCCGCCATTCACATCCGCTTCGGCCTGCCAGCGCAGATCCCGGTGGCGGTGAAAAAGGCGATCAAGAAAGCCGACCATATTTCCGCCTGGCTGGAAGCCACGCAGATTGCCGGGTTTTCCGAGGCCGAGAGCAACAAGTTCTTCGGCAAGCCCGATCCGGCGCTGATCGAAGGCGTTGATATCAAGCTGCGTGCACCAGTCGAAGTGCGCCACGATTTCGTCGCTCGGCATGAAACCCTGTTGAAAGAGCTGAAATAGTGTCTGTTTTAATCCGTCAGGCGCATGAGGCGGATGCACCTCAGATGAGCGCCCTTCTAACCGAGATTCTGAAGATCTGGAACAGCAACAGGCCCAGCGACCCAGCCCATGTGAATGCTCATTATATCACCCATCCGCATAGCATCGCCTGTTCAGTGGCTGAGGGATCGGGCGAGATTTTGGGATTTCAAGCCCTGAAGCGCGCCTGGGATGGCAACCCTTATGATGTACACAAAGG
>JARRIY010000011.1:0-31169 GCA_037379985.1 Maritimibacter sp. | reverse complement strand
GATCAGTGTGGCCATGGGGTGAAATGATCGGAGCATCCGCAACCGTTTCATACAGCGCCCGCGCAAGGCCGCGCAGTTTGCTTTCAACGGGAAAAAGCCGGTCTTGGTCCAGAAGTGCCATGGTCTCTGCATTTGCCCCCTGCTAAACGCTTGGCGATAGACAAGCGCTACGCTAATAGACTAATATGCCAGTTAGTCAGCCGTCAATGAGGAATACCGATGACCGACACCGTCAACCTGCCGCAGATTGGTCTGACCGCCCGCCCGTCGGTGGCCGATCAGGTGTTTGACGAGTTGAACCGCCAGATCCTGTCGCTGGACCTGAAACCCGGCGCAAAGCTATCAGAGGTTGAGGTGGCAAAGGCAATGGGTGTGTCGCGCCAGCCGGTGCGTGATGCCTTTTATCGGCTGTCCAAACTGGGCTTTCTGCTGATCCGCCCGCAGCGTGCCACCACAGTATCGCTGATTTCATCAGAGGCGGTGATGCAGGCCCGGTTCATCCGCACGGCGCTGGAGATTGAGGTGGTCCGCGTGGCCGCCACCCGGCTGAGTAAGGCCGATCTGGAGGCGCTGAACGCTATTTTGAGCGAGCAGGAGCAATGTGTGGAGCGCAAGGATCAAGCCGCGTTTCATCAGCTCGACGACCAGTTTCATCGCGAGATTTGCGAACGGTCCGGAATGGGGTTTGCCTGGGATCTGATTGCTGAGAACAAGGGCCATATGGACCGGGTTCGGATGCTGAGCCTGAGCTTTGCTCTGCACGATGCTTGGCAAGATCATGTAGGGATTCTGACGGCACTGCGCAGCGGCGATCCAGAGGTTGCGGCGGCTGAGCTGCGTCACCACCTAACGCGGATCCTTGACCAGATCAATCGCATCCGTGATGCCAATCGCGACTGGTTCGCCGACGAATAGCGTCTGCGCTCCTCCGCCTTACAGGCGACGTCGCTCCTTCGGCTTAGTGACCACAAAACAAAACCGCCCGAAACTCCGGGCGGCTTGTGAGTTTCAAAGGGCAGGGCGGTTAGCCGCGCCGACGGCCGCGCCGTTCGCGCTTCGGAGTGTCATCATCGCCGGTGCCGTCGGTATTGGACGAAAAGCCACCAAGCTTTTCAGCAATTTCATCCAGCGTCGGCTTGGTCGGCGATTTCGGACGGGTTTCCAGAGCCTTGCGCATGGATGCCAGATGCTCTGCGGTGGTGCCACAGCAGCCGCCAATGATTTTCGCGCCGCAATCGCGGGCCAGAACCGCATATTCGCCCATCAGCTCCGGCGTACCGTCATAGTGGATGTGGCCATGCACATATTTCGGAATGCCGGCATTGCCCTTGGCGATGATCGGGCGCTCGGTGCCCGAAGCGGCAAAGCCCAGAATGGTGCGCAGCAGGTCAGCCGCGCCAACCCCGCAATTGGCGCCAAAGCCCACCGGCGGATTGGGCAGCCCATCGACCAGCGCGGCAAAATCGGTGGAGGTGACGCCCATCATCGTGCGCCCGGCAGTGTCAAAGCTCATGGTGCCGCACCAGGGCATATCGGCCAGCTCGGCAGCGCGCGCGGCGGCTTTGTATTCGTCGGGCGAGGAAATCGTCTCGGCCCAGAGCACATCGACGCCGCCTTCTTTCAGCGCTTCGGCCTGTTCGTGGAACATCTCGACCGCGCCATCAAAGCTGAGCGGCCCCATCGGCTGCATGATCTCGCCGGTCGGGCCCATGGACCCGGCCACGACGATAGTGCGGCCTGCCTTATCGGCCACTTCACGGCCCAGCTCGGCGGCAACGCGGTTTAGCTCGCCCACCCGATTCTGCGCGTTATGCAACTTCAGCCGCGCCGCCGTGCCGCCAAAGGAGTTGGTCAGAAACAGGTCAGACCCGGCATCCACGGCGCCCTGATAGAGCGCGCGGATCTTGTCGGGCTCGTCGACGTTCCAAAACTCCGGCGCATCGCCCGAGACCAGCCCCATATTGAACAGCGTCGTGCCGGTGGCGCCATCGGCCATCAACCAGTCATTTTCTGCGAGCATACGGCTCAGGGCATTGTCTTTGGGCATGGATCAGCCTTTCTGTTTATCTTTGTGCATTCCCTGCCAGAAAACCGGCAGTCGCGCAAATCGCATCCCTGCATAATGATCATGAGCCAGATCACCTGACCAGCCCACAAAGAATTGCGATTACAAAAAGAAAAGACATGCGAAGGCCGGGCCGCCGCATGTCTGATGGTTTGGCTTGCAAGCGATGGCGATCAGTTTTCGTCCGCGATCTGCGCCTGAGCTTCACGCAGCAATTCCGAACGTTTGGCGCGCACATCGTCCTCCGAAGAAAACGCGCCCAGATCGGCAGCCACTTTGCGGATCACGTCATCATGCCCGGCTTCTTCGAAATCGGATTTGATCACTTCGCCGACATAGGCTTCGCTTTCCGCCTCGGACTTGCCGAGCTTTTTGGCGGCCCAGAGTGCCAGCAACTTGTTACAGCGCGCTTCTGCCTTGAAACGCAGTTCCTCATTGTGAGCGAACATGTTTTCATAGGCATTTTCGCGATCATCAAAGGTGGTCATAGAGTGGTCCCTTGCTTCTTCCTCACCTTTCATATGCCTGTCCGGCGGCGATCAGGCAAGGAGGGGAGCGCTATCATTGTGAAAATGCCGTAAAGTCGGGGCTTCTTGCGGGGCAGGCGGCATTACACTATATGCGCGGCAACCGGCGGACCCTCTGCCCGGAGCGCGCAAAAGGCATTTTCATGGCACGACGCAAGAAAATCTATGAAGGCAAAGCCAAGGTTCTTTATGAAGGGCCGGAGCCGGGCACGCTCGTCCAGTATTTCAAAGACGATGCCACCGCGTTCAATGCCGAGAAACGGGCGACCGTTGAAGGCAAGGGCGTGCTGAACAACCGGCTCAGCGAGTTTTTCATGACCGGGCTGGGCAATCTCGGTGTGCCGACGCATTTCATCAAACGGCTGAATATGCGCGAGCAACTGATCCGGCAGGTGGAAATCATCCCGCTGGAAGTGATCGTGCGCAATTTCGCCGCCGGGTCGATGGCAAAGCGGCTTGGGTTGGAAGAAGGCACGCCACTGCCGCGCCCGATCATCGAGTTTTCCTATAAAGACGACGCGCTTGGCGATCCGCTGGTGCCGGAAGAGTATATCATCGCCTTTGGCTGGGCCTCGCAGGCCGATCTGGACGATATCGTTGCACTGGCTCTGCGGGTGAACGATTTCATGTCGGGCGTGATGTATGGCGTCGGGATCAAGCTGATCGATTTCAAGATTGAGATCGGTCGGGTCTGGGAAGGCGATTTCATGCGGCTGATCGTGGCTGACGAGATCAGCCCTGATAGCTGCCGCTTGTGGGATATGGAAAGCGGTCAGAAGCTGGATAAAGACGTGTTCCGCCGCGATCTGGGCAATCTGACTGATGCCTATACCGAAGTCGCGCGGCGGTTGGGCGTTCTGCCCAGCAACGTGACTCACACTACAAAGCCGACGCTGATCAACTGATCCGCGTTGGTGGCAATGCAAACAGGCCGGGCCATGCGTCCGGCCTTTTGTTTTGATGACCTACATTCCCTGCGCGCAAGCGTCACGCTGCCATTGCTTGCCCGGTGCACGCCAATCCTCCTATGCTGATCCGGTGATGGCATGATGCACTGGTCTATGAGTGGAGGAATTATGCGGAAGGTTATGATCACGGCTGCAATTGTTGCGAGCGCGGCAATGCCGCTCAGAGCCGAACAATCGCAGGCATATTTTTCGCAGGCCGTAGATATTTGCCTGAATTTTTCGCCCGATGCTTTTCTGGTGGTGGACCGGCTGGAAGAGAAGGGCTGGATCGCGCGCTGGGACGACTATTATGAAACCACGATCCTTACCACGCCGGGCAATTCTGTCTGGGTGCTGCCTCCGCCCGAAGACAGCGAACTGCCGTCGGTGTGCCGGGTGATCAGTCAGAGCGTAGGGATCGTACAGGCCGAAGCGGCGGTGCAGTTCGTTCTGAGTGATAACGGCTTCAGCTATCAGGAAGGCCTTATGCAAGGCTGTTCGGCGCTGGATGTCAGCAACGGCAACCAGATCCGGATCTTTTCGGATGGGCAGGACGATTTCTGCAATGATCCCGACAGCTCACGGGTGGATATCGAAACCTTTGTCGATCCGGTCGCCGGGCAGTAATTGAACACGCAACAAGGTTTGGATGTTTTTACTTGTCCGCTTGCCCCATGTGAGCCACGCGCCGAAACTGGCGCTGATCAGCCGATTCAGGCTGCTGGTGCAGGATTTGCTCGCGCTGGTTTGTTAGGCCACAGCCGAGAGGGGCGCGGTCAAAGCCTTGGCTGACAGCACGGGTTTGCCGTTTTTCGCCAGACGCCGCGCCAGAGATTTCTGCACTTTCATCGGCGGCACGGGCCGCGCCGGGCAGGTGGTTGGGGCACCGGGCTCCAGCGCGCCGGGAATGGTCCAGGCAATATCGTCCAGCGCTTCTGCGCCCAGCATGTTGCGGCTATAGGGCCCCAGCAGCAGCGATTCCGACGGCGCACCATTGGCGATCACGATGGCGTGGCGGTCGAACAGCAGGTGGTAATAGGTGATATCTTCCTCTGGCAGGCAGATATCGATCCGAGGCAAGCTGATAAGCGCAACGGCCGCAATCAACACCTCGTCAGCGCCGGTCATGCGCCGGGCCACCGGATTGGCGGCCAGCATCCGGTGCTGGCGCGACACCAGCAAATCCTGCTTAGGCAGCCCGCCACCAAGCGCCCCGGCCTGAATGCGGATCGGGCGGAGTTTCGGATTGCTCAGCATCTCGGCATGATCCACAGGGGTCATACCCTTCCAGCGCAGCGGGCGCGGGCCTTCGGAAGTATCAATTAAATCGCCCGGTTGCAGGCTTTCGATCCTGCGTGGGCCGCTCGGGGTCTCGATCAGCGTGCCTTCGAGATAGCAGGTCAGGATCGACACGTTGTCGATGATCGCACCAAGGCTGTCATCTACCCCCTGCTCGGTAAAGCGCAGGGTGTAGGTTCCGGCAGAGGGAAAGGTGACCGGCAGTTCATAGGTGTTCCAGGCTGTGCCAGTCGGCGTCACCGTGGTGTGTGCGATCACATTGCCGTTGCTATCAAGCACGTCGATGGTGAAGCCTTCATTCCCGGCATTACCGTCGAACAGCGACTGGACACGCAGGGCGGAATCAACGCTCACCGTGGTGGCCATCGGATCGGTGACGGTGAAGCTCTGCTCCATCACCGTGGTCTGACCACCATGCCCGTCCATCTCGGCTACGGCATTGTTCGAGCCGTTCCACAGATAGTCGGTTTCGCGATAGTTGGTTTCAAGGTCGGAGCCTGTCCAGCCACTGCTCTGGCCGGAAAAGTCGCCGTTAATGATCAGGTTGGTCGGGGCCATGCTCTCTCGTGAATCTGCGCGCGCATTAAGGTTAACTGTTCGTTAACCATTTCATCGGTGGGGAATGAGGCCATCTCGTGGCGCAATCTCAGCATATTTGCGAAAATCGCTGCCGGAGCGAAATACGCCTAAACTGCGGGAATTGCTGCTGTGGGCATCTTGCCTGACCTGGCTATCAGGGGTATCAGCGGGTGAAATTCGCCGATATCTGTTTGCCGTATTGTTGCGACAGAAAACCTGGGAGCTAGCCGATGAAAGTCCGTGTCGATGTCATGCTGAAAACCGGGGTGCTCGACCCGCAAGGGGAAGCTGTGCGTCATGCGCTCGGTTCGCTCGGGTTCGACGGTGTTGAAGGCGTTCGCCAAGGAAAGGTGATCGAGCTCGATCTGGCTGAAACCGACGCCGCCAAGGCCGAGGCCGAAGCTCGCGATATGTGTGAAAAGCTGCTCGCGAACACGGTGATCGAGAGCTATTCGGTCACGGTGCTCTAAGCGGACCAACTCAGGGAGCCGCCTGTGAAAGCTGCCTTGCTGACGCGTTATCGGGAGCCTTTGGAGCTGACCGATCTGCCTGACCCGGAGCTGCCCGCCGATGGTGTCGTGCTGCGGGTTCTGGCCTGCGGCGTTTGCCGGTCGGACTGGCATAGTTGGTCAGGCTCTGATCCTGATGTTGAGCTGCCGATCATCCCGGGCCATGAATATTGCGGCATTGTCGAAGCCGTCGGATCACGGGTGAGCAACTGGCAGGTGGGGGATCGGGTGATCGCGCCCTTTATTCTGGCTTGCGGAACCTGCGGCGATTGCGCGGCCGGTCATCAGACCATCTGTTCCACGCAAGCCGTGCCCGGCTTTACCCAAAATGGCGCCTTTGCCGAGCTGATCGCCGTGCCCCATGCCGATGCCAACCTGACCCGGTTGCCTGATGGGATGGATCCGGCGGTTGCCGCCTCGCTTGGCTGCCGCGTCACCACCGCCTGGCAGGCGCTCACCGACCGTGCCGCGCTGGCGCCGGGGGAATGGCTGGCGATCTGGGGGGCAGGGGGCGTAGGCCTGTCTGCCCTGCTGCTGGGCCGGGCGCTTGGCGCTCGTGTCGTGGTTGCCGATGTGGTGCCGGAGAAACTCGATTTTGCCCGTGAGCTGGGCGCGGATGCGGTGATTGATGCCCGCGCGCCTGATGCACTGGATCAGCTGCGCAGCGTTACCGATGGCGGCGCGCATGTTGCTGTGGAAGCACTGGGGATCGAAGCCACCACCGTGAACGCTATGAAATCCCTGCGCAAACTGGGACGGATGGTGCAGATCGGTATGCCTGCAGGCGATCACGCCACGATGACGCTGCCTTGGGATGCGGTCTATTCCGGTCAGCTTGCCATTTACGGCACCCGCGGCATGCCCGGGCATCGCTATCCGAGCCTTTTGAATATGATTTCCGGCGGCCATGTCGATCTGACACCTTTGATCGCACGCCGGATTGCCCTAAGTGAGGCCAGCGCCGAGCTGGCCGCCTTTGATCACCCGACCCCGCCCGGTGTGGCGGTCATCACTGATTTTACCCGCTGAAAGGATCGCCGCCATGAAAGCCGCTGTCATCGTCTTCCCCGGATCGAACTGCGACCGCGACCTGGCCACCGCATTTGAGCGGGCTGGCGCCGATGTCAGTATGGTTTGGCACAAAGACGATCACCTGCCCGAAGGCACGGATATTGTTGGCATTCCCGGCGGGTTTTCCTTTGGCGATTACCTGCGCTGCGGTGCGATTGCCGCGCAATCTCCGATCACCCGTTCGCTGATCGCCCATGTCGATCGCGGTGGCTTTGCTCTCGGGGTGTGCAACGGCTTTCAGGTTCTGACCGAAACCGGGCTGCTGCCGGGGGCGTTGATGCGCAATGCCAATCTGAAATTCATCTGCAAATCCGTAGACTTGCAGGTTGAAACCAGCGATAGTGTGTTTACGGCGGGCTATGAAAAAGGCCAGCAAATCGCGGTGCCGGTGGCCCATCACGATGGCAATTACACCGTGGATGATGAAACCCTTGCCAGTCTGCGCGGGGAAGACCGGATTGCCTTCACCTATCGCGACAATCCCAACGGCTCGACCGCCGATATTGCCGGGGTTCTGTCGGCCAATCGCCGGGTGCTGGGGATGATGCCGCATCCGGAACGCGCGGTGGACGATCTGCATGGCGGCACCGATGGGGTGGCAATGTTCCGCTCGCTCACCGAGGCGCTGGTCTCTGCCTGACTTGTGGGCCGCGTGATTGCGGGTGTAAACTTGCCTCATGGCCCGATCTGCACAGCCAAAGCTGCCTGACGCACCCGTAACCAAGCCGACGAGCATCCGCCCGGTTCAGCGCATGTCTTTGCGCGTGCGGCTGGCGCTTGTGGTCTTGGTCAGCATCGCTATCGCGGTGATCTGGGTGTCGAATGACTGGCTGACCCGGCGCTATACCGAGACCACGCGAACACGCGCCGAATTGCGGCTGGCGCTTTATTCCGGCAACCTGATTTCCGAGCTTCAGCGCAGCTCGGTGGTGCCGCTGCTGCTGTCGCGCGATCCGGCGCTGATCGGGGCTCTGAATTCGAAAGATTTCACCACCTCCACCCAACGGTTGATTTCCTATCGGGACGAGATCGGCGCGGCGGCGCTTTCGCTGCTGGATGAAACCGGGCGTGTGGTGGTGGCAACAGACCGCGAAGAGCTGGGCACGAATAACCGCACTGCCCGTTATTATGTCGATGCGCTGCGCTCGTCCGATACCGTGTTCACCTCGGCCCCGCTGGAAACCGGCGCTTTCGGGTTTACCTATGCGCGCAAAATCCAATCCTCGGGCGAGCTGCTTGGGGTGATCGTTGTCGAAGTCGACCTGTCGAAATTCGAGCAAAGCTGGGCGGGTATTTCCGACGCGGTGATGGTGACGAATAGCGAAGGCCAGATCATCCTGACCACCGAGCCGAAATGGCGCAATCTGGAAGAGACGGATGCGCTGGTGACGATGTCGCCGAATACCGCCATCAACCGCGCAGTTCGGGCCTCGACCAACTGGACCAGCCTGCCGGGCGATGCGCTGTTTGCGGGCAATTCGGTGATCCGGCAATCGGTGCGTATTCCGTTCCGGGGTTGGCAGATGACCTCGTTCACCGCCTATACCTCGGTGCGCGAGCGGGTGAATGGGGTACTGGCGCTGGAGATTATGGGTTTTGCCATTCTGCTGGCGGCGGCCTTCTATGTGATCAGCCGCCGGGCCACGTCGCGCTCGATGGTGTTGCAGCTCGAATCGGCAGAGCTGCGCCAGCTCAACGAAGCGCTGAGCCGTGAGGTGGCTGAACGTCAGAAAGCCGAGGCGCATTTGCAGGTGGCCGAGCAGACACTGGCGCAAAGCTCGAAACTGGCAGCCCTTGGCGAAATGTCCGCCGCTGTCAGCCACGAATTGAACCAGCCACTGGCGGCGATGAAAACCTATCTAGCCGGGGCCAAACTGCTGCTGCAACGCAAGCGGCCGGAAGAGGCTCTGAGCTCATTCCAGCGGATCGATGATCTGATCGACCGGATGGGCGCGATCACCCGCCAGCTCAAATCCTATGCCCGCAAGGGTGGCGATGCATTTGAGCCAATTGATGTGCGCCAGTCGGTGTCGAGCGCGCTCAGCATGATGGAGCCGCAGCTGAAACGCCGTCAGGTGCGCATCACCCGCAACGTGCCGCGTGAGCCGGTGATGATCGAAGGCGACAAGGTGCGGCTGGAACAGGTGCTGATCAATTTGATGCGCAACGCGATTGATGCGATCAAACTGGTCGAGGCGCCGCAGGTGGATATTCTGCTGACCGCAGATGACGATAGCGCCCGAATCTCGGTGCGTGATAACGGCCCCGGGGTGGAGGATCTCGATAAGCTGTTCGAGCCGTTCTACACCACCAAATCGCCCGGCGATGGGGTTGGGCTGGGGCTTGCGATCTCGTCGGGCATTGTCACCGATCTCGGTGGGCGGTTAACCGCGCGAAATGGCACTGAAGGGGGGGCTGTATTTGAATTAGAGCTTCCTATCTTAAAAGATGCTAAAACGAATGAAGAGACGGGGTCTGAAGCGGCTGAATAAGCGGCAGGATTCCGGCCCGGTGGGATAGTCCGGGATAACAACGCCCGAAGGGGGCAAGAGGGTAGAAGCAATGGCACAGGCTATGAAAATCGCAATTGTTGACGACGAACAGGATATGCGTCAGTCGATCAGCCAATGGCTTGCCCTGTCGGGCTTTGACACCGAGACTTTTCCCTCGGCTGAAGAAGCGCTGAAAACCGTCGGGCAGGATTATCCGGGTGCTGTGATCTCGGATATTCGTATGCCGGGCATGGACGGAATGCAGTTTCTGAAAAAACTGATGAGCGTCGATAGCTCGCTGCCGGTGATCATGATCACGGGTCATGGCGATGTGCCGATGGCGGTGGAAGCGATGCGCGTTGGCGCTTATGACTTCCTCGAAAAACCCTTTAACCCCGATAAGATGACCGATCTGGCGAAGCGCGCGACCCAAGCCCGGCGGATGACGCTGGATGCCCGCACGCTGCGGCGTGAGCTGGGCGATGGCACCACGATCATGAAAAAACTGATCGGCGCCAGCCCGGTGATGGAGCGGTTGCGCGAAGATATTCTCGATCTCGGGCAGGCCGATGGCCATGTGCTGATCGACGGCGAAACCGGCACCGGTAAAACCCTTGTCGCCCATGCGCTGCACGCGGTTGGGGCCAAGGCAGGGCGCAAATTCGTGGTCGTGCGTCTGGCGGGCGAAGATGAAGACGAGCTGGGCAGCAAGCTGTTCGGCCCGATGGATGAGGGCGGCCAGCAACCCTATGTGGAGCAGGCGCGCGGTGGCACGCTGGTTCTGGAAGGCATTGAGAGCCTGCCGGCCGCGCTTCAGGCCAAGCTGCTGGCCTGGATCAACGATCAGGGCACCCCGCCGGAAACCCGCGTTGTGGCGATCTGCAATGTGCAGGAAGCCGGAAACACCTGCGAAGACGCGCTACGCTCGGATCTCTATTACCGGCTGGCACAGATGAAAATCACCCTGCCGCCGCTGCGCGCGCGCGGTGAAGATATTCTGATGCTATTCACCCGTTTTGCCGATCAGTTTGCCGAGGAATATGGCTGTGCCGCGCCGATCGTGACCGCGCAGGAAGCTGCGCAGCTCTTGCAAGCGCCATGGCCCGGCAATATCCGCCAGCTCATCAACATCGCCGAACGCGCGGTGCTGCAATCGCGCCGGGGCACCGGTACGATCTCGTCGCTTTTGATGAACGATCATGACGATGTACAGGCGGCGACCATCACCACCGAAGGCAAGCCGCTGAAAGAATATGTGGAAGCCTTTGAGCGGATGCTGATCGACAACACGATGCGGCGTCACAAGGGCTCGATTGTCGGGGTGATGGAAGAGCTGTGCCTGCCGCGCCGGACCCTGAACGAGAAGATGGCGAAATACGGGTTGCAGCGCTCGGATTATATCTGAGCGCCGCTCCTGATCCCGAAGGGTGATGGCGCTTAGGCGTCAGCCCCGATGGCGGCGTGCAAGCCGTCCGCCACGGCGCTGTTTATGCAGGGTTTCACGCACCGGGCGTTCGGCCAGCACCGCCTCGCGCTCGGCATTGTCCATCCCGCTCCAACGGGCAATTTCGTCGCCGGTGCGATAGCAGCCGATGCATTGGCCGGTCTCGGGATGCAGCATGCAGATCTTCACGCAGGGGCTTTTTACCTCGTCGCGGTTCCAGACCTCATCGCTCATAGGTGCCGCATCCTGTCCAATGCGCCCTGCAGGATGTAGCTCGCCGCCACATGGTCAATCACCTCGGCCCGGCGGGCGCGCGATGTGTCGGCTTCCAGCAGCGCCCGTTCGGCGGCGACGGTGGACAGGCGTTCATCCCAGAAGGTGATCATCACCTCCATATTGCGATCCAGATTGCGGGCAAAGGCGCGGGTTTTCTGGCAACGCGGGCCTTCTGAGCCGTCCATATTGCGCGGCAGGCCCAGCACCAGCCCAGTGATATGCCGTTTGGCAAGAATTTCACCCAGCCGCGTTGCGTCTTGGGTGAATTTCTTTTGGCGGCGGATGGTTTCCAGCGGGGTTGCGACCTGACGCATTCCGTCAGACACCGCCACGCCGATGGTCTTATCGCCGTAATCCAGGCCCGCCAGCGCCATCCCGGGGGAGAGCGCTGCGGCGAATTCGCTGATCTCTTCGTAGATCACTCGAGCGCCCCGGCAGAGCTTACGGCCTGACGGAGCATGGCCAGTGCGGCTTCGTCCCCGGCAAAGACCTGCTGCGCTTCGGCCCAGATCTCGGCGGCGTGATCGCTGTTGCCCATCACACCGAGCGCATTGATCAGCTTGGCCCATTCGGCCGCTGTGCCGCCGTCGGTGGTCAGCCGGTCTTCGAGCTGGGTTACCATGCCTTCGATCATCGCAGCGCGGTCTTCGGCGCTCATCTCCTGCGCGGCGGCCATGTCTTCGGCGCTGGGGCCGCGCCCCTCAGCCATCGGACCTGCGGCAGGCGGGGTGTAATCCACCCCGGCCATGGCGGCGAGCTGCTCGATCTGCCCGGTAATCGCGGCCACCCAAGGTGCTCCGGGTTGCGAACTTTCCAGCAGATCCCGCCAGATGCGGAAGGCAAGATCGGGGCGTCCGGTCTGGGCATACATCATCCCGGCATAATAGCGCGCAACGCCATCGGTCGGGTCGAGGCTCATCGCCAGATTGATTGCGCCCTCGGCCTCAGGCGAGACATAACCGCCCGCCGCCATCACCAGAATATCGGCAAATTGCGAATAATCTCCGGCAGTTGCGCTGTCACCCTTGAGATCAAGCACCTGCGCCATTGCAGCCTCTGCGCTGAGGTAGTTGCCCAGCGCGGTTTCATGCGAGGCCAGCAGGGACTGACCTTGCAGATCATCCGGGCGCTCGGCCACGGCGGTGCGCAGCTTGTCGATCAGATCGAGGTAATCCTGCGGTGCATTGGCGGGTGGGCCGGACCATTCCGGTTGCTGAGCTTCGGCTTCGGCCTGGCTCGGGCGATTTTCGCGGCGCTCCTGCGCCTCGTCGATCCGCGCTTGCATCGGCCTGTCCGGAAGGCCGGGCGCACCCATGTCACGATAGAGCCAGAGCGACCCGCCCAGAACGACCACGATGACGAAGCCGATGGTGGCCAAGGTCAGCTCTTTTGGAGCCTGCTCGCCGCTTTCGCCAGCCTGCGCCTTGCGGTCGGCCTCCAGCAGACGACGGGAAATCTCGACCCTGGTGCGGTCAGCTTCCTCGGCCCCAACCACGCCGCGCGCCAGATCACGATCCAGCTCTTTCAACTGATCGCGATAGACCTGAACGTCGTAATCCGATGTGCTTGCGCCCTGGCCGCGCCCTTTGATCAGCGCATAGGCCAGAATGGCAATCGTAGCCGCAGCGATCGCGACCGCCAAAATCCAGAACTCCATGGCCCCTCCAATGCGTTTTATTTCCTCTACCCCGGCAGGGCGCATACGAAAACCCCCTGCGACGTTGCTTCTGGTCAACGCGCGAGACTGTGATGTCGCATTTTGTCGCTGTTGGGCCGCTCATTGTCTTGGCATGTTGCGGGGAAGCGTTAAAAGAACGCGAAAGACATGCCAGGAGGACTCGCGATGAGACGCTATTCGGCCTTTGCCATTGCCCGCGAGGCGCTGCGCTATCACTCAGGCTGGGAACGAGCCTGGGCCAGCCCGGAGCCGAAGAAACGCTATGACGTAATCATTGTCGGGGCCGGGGGGCATGGTCTTGCCACCGCGTTTTACCTTGGCAAGAATCACGGCATCACCAATGTGGCCGTGATCGAGAAAGGTTGGCTGGGGGGCGGTAATACCGGCCGTAACACCACCATCATTCGCTCGAACTATCTGCAGGATCCCTCGGCGGCGATCTACGAAAAGGCGCGCAGCCTTTACGAGACCATGAGCCAGGACCTGAACATGAACGTCATGTTCAGCCCGCGCGGCGTGATCATGCTGGCGCAAACCCAGCACGAGGTTCGCGGCTATCAGCGCACCGCACATGCCAACCAGCTGCAAGGCGTGTCGACGCAGTTCATTGGCCCGGAAAAGGTCAAGGAACTGGCGCCGATCATCCGTCTGGAAGGTCCGCGCTACCCGGTTCTGGGTGGGCTCTGGCAGCCGCGCGGCGGCACTGCCCGTCACGATGCTGTGGCCTGGGGCTATGCCCGCGCCTGTAGCGCCATGGGTATGGACATCATCCAGAACTGCGCCGTCACCGGCGTTGAAACCGAAGGCGGGCAGGTGAAAGCCGTCAACACCACCAAAGGCCGGATCGAAGCCGGTAAGGTGGCGATGGTTGTGGCCGGGCACAGCTCGGAACTGGCCGATATGGCCGGCTTCCGCCTGCCGATTGAATCGGTGGCGCTGCAAGCCATGGTGTCGGAGCCGATCAAACCGGCGATTGACGTGGTGATCATGGCCAACACCGTGCATGGCTATCTCAGCCAGTCCGATAAGGGCGAGCTGGTGATTGGCGGCGGCACCGACCATTTCAACAACTTCACCCAGCGCGGCAGTTTCCACCATATCGAGGAAACCGTGCGGGCTCTGGTCGAAACCTTCCCGATCATCTCGCGGCTGCGCATGATGCGGCAATGGGGTGGGATCGTGGACATGACCGGTGACCGTTCGCCGATCATCTCGAAAACCCCGGTTGGCGGCATCTATGTCAACTGTGGTTGGGGCACTGGCGGCTTTAAAACGATCCCCGGCTCGGGCTGGGCGATGGCCGAACTCGTGGCGAAAGACGCCCCCGGTCCGCTCTCGGCAGCCTTCGGGCTTGATCGCTTCCGCGAAGGCCGGTTCATTGACGAAAGCGTCGCCGCTGGCGTTGCGCACTAGGAGACCACCATGCTGATCCTTGATTGCCCCTATTGCGGTATCAAAGCCGACGAAACCGAACTGACTGGCGGTGGCGAAGCGCATCTGAAGCGTGAATCCGTTGGCTCGTCCGATGAAGCGTTTGAAGCCTATCTGTTTGCCAAGAAGAACCCGAAAGGCGTGCATTTCGAACGCTGGCGGCATTCTTCCGGCTGCGGCAAGTGGTTCCTCGCGGCGCGTAACACCATGACGCTTGAGGTCTATGGCACTTATCCGGCCCAGACCACCGAGCCGCCCGCCGATCTGGTTGCTGCGATCAAAAAGAAAGTCCCGGGCTGGGAGGGGTGGCAATGAACGCCCTTAGCCTGACCACGCGGACCAAAACATTCATTCACGGAGGCGCGCAATGAGCACGCGGCTTGAAAATCAGGGGCGTCTGATCGACCGCTCCACGCCCGTATCGTTCCGTTTCAACGGGCGCAGCTTCACAGGCTATGCTGGCGACAACATCGCATCGGCCCTGATGGGTGCCGGTCAGATGGTGATGGGGCGCAGCTTCAAATATCACCGCCCGCGCGGGGTTATGGCCTCGGGTGTGGAAGAACCCAACGCGCTGTTCGGCGTCGGCAAAGGTGGGCGGTTTGAACCCGATATCCGTTCGACCACGACTGATATCTATGACGGTCTGGAAGCAATCAGCCAGAACCACTGGCCGTCGCTGGAGTTCGATATCGGCGCGATCAACAACAAATTTGCGCGCTTCCTCCCGGCGGGTTTCTACTACAAAACCTTCATGGCACCGCCCTTCGCCTGGAAAAGTATCTTTGAGCCCTTCGTGCGGCAATCGGCCGGTCTGGGCAAAGTCCCGACGGAACAAGACGTCGACAGCTACGAATTCCTTTATGCCCATTACGACGTTGTCGTGGTTGGCGGCGGTGTGGCCGGTCTGACGGCGGCCCGTTCGGCGGCTGCGTCTGGCGTGAATGTGCTGCTGATCGAACAATCGCCCTTCTGGGGCGGGCGTGCGCCTGTCGATGGCGGCGAGATTGATGGCAAACCGGCGGAAGACTGGGTGAACGAGGCTGTCGCCGAGTTGGAAGCGGCTGAGAACGTTACCCTGCGCAACCGGATGACCGGTTCGGGCGTCTACGATCACGGCTATATGCTGGGCTATGAGCAGCTGACCGACCACAAGCCGGGCAGCGCCGGGCCGCGTCACCGGTTGTGGCGTATCCGCACCGGGCAGGTTGTCACCGCCACTGGCGCGCTGGAGCGTCCGCTGTCTTTCGCGGGCAACGATATTCCCGGCGTGATCCTGGCTTCGGCCTTCCGCGATTTCGTGGTGAACTGGGGCGTGGCCGTGGGCCGCAAAGTTGTGGTTGTCACCAATAACGACGATGCCTATCGCACCGCTCTGGTGGCGAAAGCCGCCGGGATCGAAGTGCCCGCCATCGTCGATGCGCGCCCGAGTGCCAATGGCCCGCTGGCGGCGGAAGCCCGGGCAGCCGGGATCCGCGTGATGGAAGGCCGCGCCATTGCCAAGGTGCATGGCACCAAGGTTGTTACCGGTGTCAGCATCGGTCTGCAAGAAGGCGCAGGCGGCGCGGGCGAAGAGATCACCTGTGATGCGGTGGCGATGTCGGGCGGCTGGTCGCCGGTCGTGCATCTGTGGTCGCATTGCGGTGGCAAGCTGAATTGGGACGAAGAGGCGGTGATGTTCCGCCCCGATCCCAAACGCGCGCCCACCGGGGCCGATGGCAACCCGTTTGTGGTCACGGCTGGCAGCGCCAGCGGCGTGCTGAGCCTCGCCGAGGTTCTGGCCGATGGGCACGATGCGGGCAAAACCGCAGGTAAAGCGGCAGGTGGCAAGGCCCATCGCAAAGCTGCGCCGAAAGCGGACGCTGAAGAAACCCAGCCGATCATGGCCGTCTGGATCATGCCTGCCGATGCAGGCCCGGAAAAGCGCATGAAAATGTGGCTGGATTTCCAGAACGACGTGAAAGTTTCGGATGTGCAGCTTGCGGCCCGCGAAGGCTATGAAAGCGTCGAACATACCAAGCGTTACACCACGCTGGGCATGGCGACAGATCAGGGCAAGGTCAGCAATATCAATGGCTTGGCGATCCTTTCGGATGCGCTGAACCGGCCGATCCCGAATACCGGCACGACCACTTTCCGTCCGCCGTATACCCCGATCAGCTTTGCTGCGATCTCGGGCGATGCCTATGGCGAGCGGTTCCAGCCGCTGCGGCGCACGCCGATGCATGACTGGAAAACCGCCAATGGCGCGGATTACGAGCCGGTCGGGCAATGGCGCCGGGTTTACGCCTATGTGAAATCGGGTGAGAGCGTCGAACAGGCAGTCAATCGCGAGATCACCAACACCCGTACCAATGTCGGGATGCTGGACGCGTCGACCCTGGGTAAAATCGTGGTGAAAGGCCCGGATGCGGGCAAGTTCCTTGATCTGCTCTACACCAACATGATGTCTACGCTGGCGGTGGGCAAATGCCGCTATGGCCTGATGTGTTCGGAAAACGGCTTCCTCATCGACGATGGTGTGGTTGTGCGCCTGACCGAAGATAGCTGGCTGTGCCACACCACCACCGGCGGCGCGGATCGCATCCACGCCCATATGGAGGAATGGCTGCAAACCGAATGGTGGGATCTGAAAGTCCACACCGCCAACCTGACCGAGCAATATGCGCAGATCGCCGTTGTTGGTCCGAATGCGCGCAAAGTGCTGGAAGCGGTGGGCGGCATGGATGTGTCGAAAGACAATCTGCCCTTCATGCAGTGGATCGAAGGCGAGCTTGGCGGCATCCCGGCGCGGATCTATCGGATCTCGTTCTCGGGCGAGCTGAGCTACGAAGTCTGTATCCCGGCCTCCTACGGTCAGGCGATGTGGGACAAGCTCTATGCCGCAGGGCAGAATCTCGGCGTCATGCCTTATGGCACCGAATGTCTGCACGTCATGCGGGCCGAGAAGGGCTTTATCATGATCGGCGACGAGACCGACGGGACGATCATCCCGCAGGATCTCAACCTTCAGTGGGCGCTGTCGAAGAAGAAAGAAGACTATATGGGCAAACGCGCGCAACAGCGTAGCCATATGGCCGATCCGAACCGCTGGAAGCTTGTCGGGCTTGAAACCCTCGATGGCTCGGTGATCCCGGACGGTGCCTATATCGTCGATGAAGGCCGCAACGCCAATGGTCAGCGCAACACGCAGGGTCGGATCACTTCGACCTATTATTCGCCAACGCTGAAACGTGGCATCGCTATGGGGCTGCTGAAGCATGGGCCGGATCGCATGGGCGAAGTCGTCACCATTCCGGTGATCGACGGCCCGGCGCTGAAAGCCAAAGTGGTCGACACCGTATTTTATGACAAGGAAGGGGCGAAACAGAATGTCTGAGGCAAAATCAGTCCTGAATGGCGCCACTTTTGATGGCTTCTGCAAGGTCAGCGACGCTGGTCTGGTGGGTATGGTAACGATCCGGGGCGAGCTGGGCGATAAAGCCTTTGCCGCTGCGGTGAAAAAAGCCATCGGTCTGGCTGTGCCGGAGCAGGGGGCGATCGTCAGCAAAGGCGATCTGAACCTGGCCTGGATGTCGAGCGATGAGCTGATGCTGTTCTGCGCCTATGAAAACGCAGGTGATCTGGCGGCGAAACTCGATGCCGGGTTTGACGGCTTGTTTGCCATGGCGGTGAACGTGTCGGACATGCGCGCGGTGTTCAATGTCGAGGGCGAAGCCGCCCGCGACGTGATCGCCAAGCTCAGCCCCGCCAATGTGGCCCCGGGCGCCTTCGGCCCCGGCCAGATGCGCCGCACCCGCCTGTCGCAGGTTGCTGCCGGGTTCTACATGCCCGACGAAAACAGCTTCCGCGTCATCGCCTTCCGCTCGGTCGGCCAATATGTGTTCGACATCCTGAAACACGCGGCGGCACCGGGCAGCGAGGTCGGGCATTTCGCCTGATCCATACTGGCAAAGCAATCAACGGGCGCTGCGCAGAGATGCGTGGCGCCCGTGCTATTAGTGATAATTGAAAAGGTTACACCAAACTGGCAAGGAGCGTGGGAATTGGAAAAATAGGAATGGAATCATGCAATTCGCCCAAGTTATTCGTAGCCAATCGCTTGGCCTGATCGCCGCCATAATGGTTTCCAGCCCGGCTTTGGCTGAAAGCTATCACTGCAAATTCACGGAGCAGGGGCGTTCCAACTACATTCCTCAGGAACTGATCGCGGATTACGATGCGAGCACCGGAGCTGTCACCGTGAATGACACGATGATCCAGTACTATGTTGGCAAGCCGATCCAAGGCGTGATGAAATCGCACAACAGCACGCGCGCGCTGATGACCTGGACCCTGCCCAAAGTGAAAAACAGCTCTGGCCAATACACGGCGGGCTTTACCTTCAACCTGAATATTCTTCGCGCAAGTGGTGAGGCAAGCATCACCGCAAAGCCGCAGGGATACAGCAATTCGTTTCGCGGGCAGGGAAGCTGCACGATCAAATAGACGGGCTATTTCGGGTGGCATTGCAGACCTTTCAGCGTCAGAACCTGTCGCCACGCCGGTAAACTTGCCCGGAAATGAGGGAACTTTCTGCCTGCGACATCTTGACCTTCCCCCACCCGAAGGCCCATTTAGTACCTGAGAGAAATCGTCAGACAGAGAGTTTCCCCATGGCATTTGAACTTCCCGCCCTTCCTTACGCTCACGACGCCCTTGCCGATCTGGGCATGTCGAAAGAGACGCTGGAATATCACCACGACATGCACCACAACGCCTATGTCACCAATGGCAACAAGCTGATCGAAGGCACCGAATGGGCCGATAAGAGCCTCGAAGAGATCATCAAAGGCACCTATTCGAAAGAAGCCGTTGCCCAAAACGGTATCTTCAACAACATCTCGCAGCTCTGGAACCACAACCAGTTCTGGGAAATGATGGGCCCGGGCGAAAGCAAGATGCCGGGCGAGCTGGAAAAAGCTCTGGTTGAAAGCTTCGGTTCGGTCGAGAAATTCAAAGACGAATTTGCCGCCGCCGGTGCCGCGCAATTCGGCTCGGGCTGGTGCTGGCTGGTGAAAGACACCGACGGCAGCCTGAAAGTGACCAAAACCGAAAACGGCGTGAACCCGCTTTGCTTCGGCCAAACCACGCTGCTGGGCTTGCGATGCGGCCGTCCTTCGGGGCGGCCGTTTCATCTCTGCCTAGTGAATATCGCGCGACGTTAGCGGGCCAAGGGTAAAATCGGTAAACCGCGCCTGAAAGCCCGCGCGTTTGGGCGAACAGGCCGTCGGGCCGATTTCGGCAGAGGCGTCGGCGGGGAAGGGGGCAAGGCGCGCCATACGGTGGTGGCTCTCACCTTGCCGGTATTGCACGAACAAAGCGTCGCCCATCCGCGTCAGCCGCAGGTCGACCGGACCCCGGCTGGCCAGCGGCGTGGTCGACCAGTCCGATTGCCCGTTGGTGATCACCACCGAAAACTGGGCCTGCCCGTCGGACATTTCCACCCCGGCCTTGATCCACCGCTCTGGCCCGGCCCTGAGCATGATCCCGGCCTGATCGTAGAGCGCATCATAATCGCCCACAAAACTCAGCGTGGCGGTGAATTCCGCCGGGGCCGGGGTCAGCAGCGCATGGCCGCTATCGGGGGTGAAGCCGTAATAGGTTTTCTGCCAGAAATCACTCGCCTCGGCGGTGGTGATTTCCAGACTATCTACAGAAACGCGCGCTTCTGGCGGCTCGTTCAGCCAGCGCATTTTGGTGAAATCAGTCATGAAACAATCCTTTTGCGCTGAGCCTAGCAGCTTGCTGGCCGCATGACAGGCGGAACTCTGTCGCAGCCTGCATTGACCATTCCCTGTCGCTGGGGAACACTCGCCTTTTCACAGCGAGGTTGCCGATGTCCGATCAACAAGTCAGCTACAATGCCGCATGCCATTGTGGCGCGGTTACCTTCGCCGTCTCGCTGAAAGACGGGCTCGACACCGCGCGGCGGTGCACCTGTTCCTATTGCCGGATGCGCGGGGCGGTGGCGGTTTCGGCCTCGCTTGATGGGATCACCTTCACCAGGGGGCAGGATCACTTGGCGCTGTATGAATGGGGTACCAAAACCGCCAAGCATTATTTCTGCCCAACCTGCGGGATCTACACTCATCATCAGCGCCGCTCGAACCCAAATGAGTTCGGGGTGAATGTGGCCTGCCTTGAAGGCGTCAGTCCCTTCGATTTTGCCGAAGTGCCGGTGAATGACGGGGTGAACCATCCGACCGATAGCGGCGGGCCGCGCCTTGCTGGCGTGCTGCGATTTACCCCGAGCTGAGGGATCAGGGGCAGCCTGTTCCCTCGGCGGTCAGGTCCAGCGTTTTGAACACCAGCGAAATCTTTTGCCGGGCCGCTTCGGCGCAGAGCCCGGGCTGCTTCGCCGCGGGCACCCCGTATTCAATTGCAAAGACCGGCTTGCCGCGGGCAACATAGGGCGCTTCGGCGTCGCACCAGCCTTGGGCAAAGCAGCTTTCAACCACGGCGAAATCCAGAAGCGGGGAGAGGGCGGTAATAGCTTCGGGAAAGTTCTTTTGCCCGAGGCCCAGGCCCATCGCATGCGCGCTTTGGGCGAGCTAGCAGCAGATCAGTCCGGCGCGCATCAAGGAAAAACTCGCCCGGCCAGTCGTCATATTCCCGGCCCAGCACCTCGGGCGGAAACTGGTCGAAATCCGCGCGCCACTCTTCGGCCGTGCCAACACTGACATAGCAGATCGTATAGATGCCGCGGCGGTTCAGATCGGCCACCTTTGCGGCGCTCACCTCGTCGGGATCAAGCTCAATCGCCTCCAGCGGTGCGCCAAACGCCATCGGCGCCTGCAACTGAATATCAAATCGCGCGCCGGGCGCCGGCGGGCCTGCCAGCGCTGGTGTGGCAAGGATAAGAAGCAGGGCAAGGCTGAGGCGCAAAAGTGTCATGGAGCGATCCTGCCTAACCTGCAAAGCTCTGGCCAGTGAAATTCCCGCGGGGCCTGCGAGCAATGCTGTGGTCGAGACTTTCAAACAAATGGTTTTTCGCCCTTGCGCCGCACCGGCAAACCCCGTTTTGTCTCCCGGTGAGATACGCGCGGGGCAGGGCGATGAGCGATACGACCAAAGGCATATTAGCAATGATCGGGGCCACCTGCACCTGGGGGCTGTCGGGGCTTTATTATAAGCTTCTGGCCAATGTGCCGCCGCTTGAGGTGCTGTCGCATCGCACGCTCTGGTCACTGATATTTTTCGGGCTTGTGCTGGCGGTGCGCGGGCGGCTGGGCGAGCTGACGCGGCTGATCCGCAATCCCCGCAACCTGTTTTTCGTCGCCTTCGCCGCTGTGGTGATCTCGACCAACTGGTTCCTGTTCATCTATTCGATCCAGTCCGGCCATGCCGTCGAGGCGAGCCTTGGCTATTACATCTTCCCGCTGGTGGCAGTGCTTCTGGGCGTGGTGATCTTCCGCGAACGCCTGTCGCGCCCTAAGCTACTCGCCGTGGCGCTCGCAGTGGTCGCGGTCGTGTCGCTGACATTTGGTCTGGGTGTCGCGCCTTGGATCTCGCTCACCCTGGCCGTCACCTTCGGAGCCTATGGCGTGGTCAAGAAAGGGCTGAACGCCGGGCCGACGGTTTCGGTCACCGGCGAAGTGCTGCTGCTCGCTCCGCTGGCGCTGGTCTGGCTCTACGGCGTGCATGTGCTGGGCTGGACCGGGATTGTCGGGCGTTCAGGCGGGTATTTCGGCAGTGATCTGCGCATCAGCCTTCTTATGGCCTTTTCCGGTGTGATCACCGCCATTCCGCTCATGCTGTTCACCACAGCCACCCGCCGCCTGCCGATGGGCACCGTTGGGGTGTTGCAATACATCAATCCGTCACTGCAATTTGCCGTTGCCACGCTGGCCTTTGGCGAGCCGATCACGCGCTGGCACTGGATCGCCTTTCCGCTGATCTGGGCGGCGCTGGTGATCTATTCGGTGGAAAGCCTGCGTCAGGACAGAGCCGCGCGCAGGCTGTCGCGCAGCGTCGGAACGTCTTCGACAATCTCGACATAACGTTCCAGCGAGGGATCCGCGAAGCCCTCTCTGATCACATGTCTGATCAGGTCTCTCAGCGGGTTCCAGTATCCGGCGGTATTGAGCAGATAGAGCGGTTTGGCGTGCAAGCCGAGCTGCCGCCAGGTGAGCACTTCGAAAAACTCGTCCAGCGATCCGGCGCCGCCCGGCATCACCACCACCGCATCGGAATTCATATACATGACCTTTTTGCGCTCATGCATGTTTTCCGTCACGATGAAAGAGGTCAGATCGCGCTTGCCGACTTCATGTTGCAGCAAGTGTTCGGGGATCACACCAAAGGTTTCGCCACCGGCTGCCTGCGTGGCATTGGCAACCGCGCCCATCAACCCGACATCGCCCGCGCCATAGACCAGCCGCCAATGTTCCAGCGCCAAAACGCTACCCAAAGCGGTCGCATCCGACAAATAGGCGGGGTTATCGCCGAAACGTGAGCCGCAATAGACACAGATTGACGCAGAATAGCCAGACATGAGGTACCTTTTAAGTAAAGCCTTTTGACCGGGTGTACCCCGGTTGTTAGATTGCCTCAAGCACCTGCCGTAAGAGCAGGCTATGAAGGGGACGAAAAACATGGGCGGCAAATTTCCGGGTTGGGCTGGCTGGCTTCTTGGCGCAGTCGCCGCTTTGGGGCTGATTATTCTGGGGTGGTTCTTGTTCGCTCCGCAACCGGAGACAGAGGTCATCTCTGACTCTGATGTAAGCACGACGGCCCCTGCGCCGGATGTGGCTGAGCCGGAGGCTGAACCGGAAGCGCCTGCTACTCCGGAAGATGAGCCTGCGGCCCCGATGCCGGAAACGCCGGCGCCGAATGCACCGGTTCCAGATGCGCCGGCGGCAGAGCCTGCTGCCCCGGTCGAGGAAGCCCCTGCGGCTGACACCGAGGAAGAAGCACAAGCCATGTTGCCGCGCTTCGATCTGGTGCGGATCAGCCCGGATGGCGATGCGGTCGTGGCCGGGCAGGCCGAACCGGGCGCTGATATCTCGGTTCTGGTCGATGGCGCGGAAGTGTTTTCGACCAAATCTGACAATGCCGCGAATTTCGTCGCGCAGTTCGATCTCGACCAATCCCCGCGCGAGAGGGTGATGACGCTTGAGGCGACTATGGCGGATGGAACTGTGCTGACATCGCAGGAAAACGTGATCATCCAGCCCGCTGTGATGGTGGCGCTTGCTGATGAACCGGAGCAGCCGGAGCTGACCGAGGGCACTGGCGACTTGCCAGCAGCTCCGGAGGCCGATCAGGCCGCGCCGCCACCGAATCCCTCGTCTCCCGGCGATGTAGTTGCCCCGGAGACGAGCGAGGAAGGGGCGGAAGCCACTAAGCCGGAACCGCCTGAAGTGGTTGAGCCCGAGGTTGAAAACCCGGAAGCACCCGCTACCGAAGAACCGACTGTACTGGCCGAAGCCCAGCCCGCCGCGCCGCGTGTGTTGCTGGCTGGTCCTGACGGCGTGACCGTGTTGCAGGATGAAAGCCCTGCGGCCCAGCTTTCCATCGACTCGATCTCCTATGACGATCAGGGCGAGGTGGCGCTGGCCGGACGTGGCAAGGGGCAGGACCGCTTGCAGATCTATCTCGACAACACGCCGCTGCGCACCGCCGAGGTGGGCGAGGATGGCCAGTGGCATGCGCCGCTGCCTGATGTCGAAAGCGGCGTCTACACGCTGCGTGTCGATGCGGTGGGACCGGATGGCGATGTGACCTCGCGCGTCGAAACCCCGTTCAAGCGCGAAGAGCCGGAACAGCTTGCCGCTGCGGGTCAGGAAGCTCTGGCCTCAGGTGCTCCGATATCCGCGATCACCGTGCAGCCGGGCCATACTCTTTGGGCGATTGCACGTGGGCGCTACGGCGAGGGCGTTCGTTATGTGACGATCTACAACGCCAACCGCGATCAGATCCGCGATCCGGATCTGATCTATCCCGGTCAGGTTTTCACCCTGCCGGATATGGTGGACGAGACCGGCGAGTAAGCCCGCGTCGATATTTCTTGCCGGATTTCTTGCCGGGCTCTCTGGTCTTTCCCGAGAGCCCCGCGTAACTACATGATCGTTCCGAACGCGGAGGGATCATGCGACGTCTACCGATCAGCAACGAGGCCATGGCGAATAAGCAGCGTGGTAATGGCTGGACCATCATCCGGCGCACGATCCCCTATCTCTGGCCCGAGGGGCAGACCGGGATCAAGATCCGCGTCATTCTGGCAATGGTCTTCCTGTTTGGCGGGCGGATTATCGGGGTTCTGACCCCGCAGCTTTATGGCGCTGCTGTTGACGCGCTGACCGGCGATCCGGCCAGCCGCTCGCAAGCCTGGCTGCTGGCGGTGGGGGCCATTGGTCTGACCGTCGCCTATGGGATGGCGCGGGTATTGGCAGCAGGCTTTGATCAGCTTCGCAGTGCGGTGTTTGCCAAGGTGGCGCAGGGCGCGCTCCGGGCGCTGGCGCTGGAAACCTTCACCCATATTCACGCCCTGTCGCTGCGCTTTCACATCACCCGCAAAACCGGCGGGCTAAGCCGGATCGTGGAACGTGGGGTGAAAGGCGTGGAATTCCTGCTGCGCTTCCTGCTTTTCAGCATCGTCCCCCTGATCTTTGAGTTGCTGCTGGTTGCCGCGATTTTCTTCTGGCAATTCAACGCCTGGTATCTGGGCGTGGTGGCACTGACCATCGCGATCTATGTGCGCTTCACGCTTGCCGTCACCGAATGGCGGGTGAAGATCCGCAAACAGATGAACGATCAAGATACCGATGCCAACCAAAAGGCCATCGACAGCCTGCTGAACTTCGAAACCGTCAAATATTTCAGTGCTGAACAGCGCGAGGCTGAACGTTATGACCGCGCGATGGCTGGCTATGAGGTCGCGGCGATCAAGACCGCGCAATCGCTGTCTTTCCTGAACTTCGGCCAGGCTTTCATCATCACAACCGGGCTGGTTGCGGTGATGGTCATGGCTGCGACCGGGGTGCAAAACGGCACGCTGACCGTGGGCGATTTCGTCATGGTCAATGCCTATATGGTGCAGATTACCATGCCGCTGAACTTCCTCGGCTCGGTTTATCGTGAGATCCGTCAGGCGCTGACCGATATGGGCGAGATGTTCGATCTGCTCGAACAGCCCGCTGAGGTGACCGACAAGCCCGATGCCAGACCGCTGGCGGTGAATGGCGGGCATGTCCGCTTTGACAATGTCAGCTTTCGGGCAAATCCACCATCGGGCGGCTGATGTTCCGCTTCTACGACGTGGTGGGCGGGTCGATTAGTATCGACGGACAGGATCTGCGCGACGTGACGCAAGTGAGCGTGCATGAAGCCATTGGCGTGGTGCCGCAGGATACCGTGCTGTTCAACGATCCGATCCGCTACACCCTCGCCTACGGCAAGGATCAGGCGACATTTTCCGAGATCGAGGCGGCGGCGATAGCGGCGAAGATCCATGATTTCATCATGAGCCTGCCGGATGGCTATGACACCACCGTGGGCGAGCGCGGGTTGAAATTGTCAGGCGGCGAAAAGCAACGTGTGGGCATCGCCCGGACGCTGCTGAAAAACCCGCCGATCCTGCTTTTGGACGAGGCGACCTCGGCGCTCGACACCGAAACCGAACGCGATATTCAGGTCAGCCTGAAAGCCATGGGCGAAGGCCGCACCGTGATCACCATCGCACACCGGCTGTCGACCATCGTTGATGCGGACCGGATCGTGGTGCTGGAAAACGGCGTGGTGACGGAAGAAGGCACCCATGATGAGCTGCTGACTCGAGGCGGCAAATACGCCGCCATGTGGGCGCGTCAGGCGGCCGAGGAAGACGCGGCGTAAAACAAGACTTCGCCCGTCCAACGGCGGGCGAATGACCTCGGCGGTGCTCTGCTAAAACAGGTCTATTCCGCCGCGCGGATCGGCTTGTCGCCCGCATCGCTGTCCGGGCAATCCTCATCCGGTGATGCAGCCTCGCCCTCCGCCGGGGTGTCATGCTCGCGCACCCGGATCACCGCTTCCAGTGCTGCCAGATCGGGGGCGTCATCGCCCTCATCGGCTTCGGTGCTCTCATCCTCCGCCCAGTTCAGCTCGCCAAGGCTTGCCCCGGCCTTGCGAACGGATTTCCGCAGCGCCAAGTCCTGCGCCGCGCGCGAGTGGCGCCCAAAGATCAGCGCTTTGCCACGCACCACCGATCCATAGGCGCCTTTCTCGATCCACACCCGGATGGCCAGCATCGCCGGGGTGAAAACCAGCGTCAGTACCGTCGCAATGCCCAGTCCGAACACCACGGCGGCGGCGAGCTGTTTCCACCACAGCGCGGTGGGGGCATCGATGGAATAACCGCCATGGATGAAATCGAAAGACAGGCCGAACATCATCGGCATCAGCCCGGCCATGGTGGTGAACGTGGTCAGAAACACCGGCCGGATACGATCCTGTGCGGTGCGGGAGATCGCTTCGAGCCGGGGCATATAGCTGGCATATTCCTGATAGGTGTCGATCAGCACGATGTTATTGTTCACCACAATCCCGGCCAGTGCGACGATCCCCGTGCCGGTCATGATCACCGAGAAGGGCTGACCCAAGACCAGCATGCCCACCAGCACCCCGGTGGTCGACAGCACCACGGCCAGGAGCACCAGAACCGCATTATAGAAGCTGTTGAACTGCGCCAGCAGGATGATGAACATCAGAAACAGCGCGCCGGTGAAGGCTTTTGACAGAAACGCCTGACTATCCTGTTGCTCGGCCTGATCGCCGGTCCATTCCCAGCTGATCCCGTCCGGCAGGGGCGCGGTGTTAAGCCAGTCGGTGAGCGAAGCGATGCGTTCATTTGCCGTCACCGGAATGCGCGTATAGCCGCCCGGCTCGGCTTGCATGATCTGATCGGCCTCTGCCTCTCTCATCACCTCGCCGGGGCCGTCCTGGCCTTTGGGCGCTAAGCGCACCAACCCGTCAGCCAATCCGGCTTTCACGTCGTAGAACCGTTTCTGATCAACGCGGTCGATCTGGGCGAGCCGGGGTACAGGGGTGCGGGTGACGAAATTTGACAGCGGAACCAGCCCCATCGGGGTGCGCAGTTTCAGACTGTCGAGGGTCGAAAGCAGCCGGTCTTCTTCCGGCAGGCGCACACGGATCTCGATCTCCTGATCCGAGCCTTGAATGCGCATGGTGTCGAGCAACAGCCCATTGGTGACAAGCTGCACCATGCCGCCGACCGTCGCGACGTTGGTGCCGTAGCGCCCGGCGGTTTCCACATCGACATCAAGCTGCCAGTCAAGCCCGGGCAGGGGGCGGCTGTCTTCCACATCGGTCAGGCCCGGGGTCACGTTGAAATGCTGATGCGCCAGCTCGGAGGCGGCATCGAGGCTGGCCCAGTCATCGCCGGTCAGGCGCAGATGCACGGGCTTGGCCGAGGCTGGCCCCATCACGATGGGCATCACTTCAAAGCGCACGCCCGGCATCGCGGATAGCCGCGCCTCAATCGCCTTGACGACCTCCTGCCCGGAATAGGCGGGATCGACCTCGCGTTTCTCGTAAGGAATGAGGCCCAGCAGCTTTGCCTGCGTCACCGCCACCGGGCGGGTTTCCCAGGTATAGGTTTCGACCTGCACCTGACCGATGGCATCACGCGGCCCGCTGGCACCGGCCGTGTTTTGCCGCACCCCGTCAGCCCCGGCAAAGGCAAAAGCGTTTTTCACACCGGTCACGCCGCGCACCGCGTCTTCCACCCGGCGCACGATCGCGTCTTTCTCTTCAACCGAAAGATCGCCCCGGGCGCGGACATAGACGATGGCCTGCTCCGGCTCGATATCGGTAAAGAAGGTCGTGCCCTTGTTATGGGTGCCATAGTAGACAAAGGTCGTGCCGACAAAGGCGATGACCATGATGATGGTCACGAAGGGCATGAATGGATTGCCGGTAAGGAAGGCGGTGATCCGGCCAAAGAAATTACGACGATAGCCGCCGATCACCGGCTGCGGCTCCGGATGACGCTTTACTGCGTCGAGACTGATCGTGGTGGCAGTGGCGAAGATCAGAAACAGCACCAGCCCGGGCAGTTCGGCCATGAGCCCACCAGAGGCGGCGCTGTCCGGCAGCATCAGGGCGGGGTTCAGCATTTGCATGGCCGAGGCAAACAGCCCGGCCGCCGTCAATACCACAAGGCCCAGCCGCAGGGGCAGGGTAAGCGGGCGCAGATTGTCTGAGATATGATCGAGCAAACGGCTCAGCCGCCCGGCCACACCGCCGACCACCGGCAGATAGATCAGTGCCACCAGCAGCGAGGCCGACAGCACATAGATCAGGGTCATCGGCAGCATCTTCATGAACTCGCCGGAAACCCCGGGCCAGAACAGCATCGGCAGGAAGGCGCAAAGCGTGGTGGCGGTGGAGCTGACAATCGGCCAGAACATCCGCTTGGCCGCTTCCACATAGGAGTGCATCGGCCCGACGCCCTCGGAAATACGCTTATCGGCATATTCCACCACCACGATGGCACCATCGACGAGCATCCCCACGGCAAGGATTAAGCCGAACATGACGATATTGTTGACCGAATAGCCCATCAGGCCAAAGAGCGCGAAGGTCAGCAGGAACGAGGTGGGAATGGCAAAACCGACAAGCAGTGCGGAGCGGATGCCGAGGCTCGCCAGTACCACGATCATCACCAGCGCAATCGCGGTGATCACCGAGCTTTGCAGCTGCGAGACCATGCTCGCCACGCCATAGCTTCGGTCATTGGAATAGCCCACATTCACCACGGCCTGTTGCGCCTCGGGCCAGCCCAAACGTTCGCTTTCCACCGCTGCACGCACCTCGGCAGCCGCGTCGATGATATTGAAGCCCTTGCGCTTGACCACCTGCAGGCTAACCGTATTGGTGCCGTTAAAACGCGCCGTGCCGGCGCGGTCTTCAAAGGTCAGACGGATAGTTGCCAGATCGCCCAGCGTGACCACCCGGTCGCCATTGGTTTTCACCGGCAGCCCGTAGACATCTGAGACGGTATCAAACGAGCCGGGGATCTTGATCGAATTGGCCCCGGTGGAGGTGATTACCTGCCCGGCGGCGATCAGTTGATTGTTTTGCGTCACCGCAGTGATCAGATCGCCCGCAGTTACGTTATAGGCCTCCAGTTTCAGCGGGTCGATCAGCACCTCGACCATTTCATCGCGCGCGCCGGTCAGATTGGCCTCAAGCACCGCATCCAGCCCTTCCAGCCGGGTTTGCAGATCCTGCGCCAGCCGGATCAGATTGCGCTCCGGCACATCGCCGGTCAGGTTCACCACGATGAAGGGGAATTGCGAGAAGTTGAATTCATTGACGGTGTATTTCTTGGCACCGTCCGGGAATTTCGCCTCGACCGCATTCATCTTGTCGCGCACATCGGCGATGGTTTTCGACTTGTTCCAGCCGAACTCGAACTCCATCACCACCAGCGCGTAGTTTTCCGAGGCGGTGGCACTAATGCGTTTCAGCCCGTCAAGGCTAGCCATTTCGGCTTCCATCGGATCGACCAGAAGGCGCTCGCTATCCTGTGCCGAAATCCCGGGGAAGGGCACTGAGATAAACAGCGCGGGCACTTCGATATCGGGTTCGCCCTCTTTCGGCAGGCCGACATAGGCGGCGGCTCCGGCGATCAGTGTCAGCGCGATAAAGGCCAGCACCATGCGAGCCCGTTGCGCTGCCCAATCGACCAGATGGGTCATGAGCCTGACCCTCGCATGATCACATTCAACCTGGTGCCGGAGGTGACGTAATTCTGCCCCTCGACGATCACTTTGGCGCTGTCTGGCAGGCCGGCGACCCAGACGCCATCAGGGCTATCGCGCAGCATCTCAACCGGCACGAAACCCGCTACATCGGCACCGCCTCGTTGTTCAACCACCCGCACCCCAAGCGCGCCATTATCATCCAGCGACAGGACGCTTTGCGGAACAAGATGGGCTTTGCGGCCGTTGGACTGGATCAGCATCTCGGCGCTTTGCCCGTCTCGAATGCTCAGATCATCATTCGGCAACTCGGCTTCAATGCGGAACGTATGGGTTTGCGGGTCAGCGCTGCGGGAAACAAAGCTGAGACGCCCCGTCACCTCGCGCCCACTCGACAAGCGCGCGCCCATAGGCGCCCCGACGGTGACGCGATCAATATCGGCCTCAGACACATAGCCCACCAGCCGGATCGGGTTGAGGTCAACCAGCGTGGCGCAAAGCCCGCCCGGTTGCAGCAGATTGCCCGGCGCAGTGGTCTCGTCCTCCAGCAATGCATCAAAGGGCGCGATGACGCTGGTATGGGCGATATCATTCTCAATCGTCGCCAGCGCGGCCTCGGCCCCGGCCACACCCGCTTTTGCCGCGATCACCCGCGTATCGGAGGCATAACCGCTATCGGACAGGGCTGAGGCATTCTTCAGCTCGGTTTTGGCCTGCGCCAGCGCGGCTTCGGCCTGCGCCCGACTGGCCTCGCGCGTGCCCATGTCGATCCGGCACAGAACATCGCCCTTGCTGACCTCAGTGCCCGCCGGGGTCGGATCAGAGATCACCCGGCCAGAGGTTTCGGCCAGCAGATTGACCTTGCGCGCCGCTTGCGTTCGTCCGCGCAGCACCACCGCGGCGTCAATCTCACGCGCGGTCGATTCGACGGCGACTACATCTGTTCCGGGTGTTTCATCAGGCCCATCGAGCGCATCTGCAACCGCTTCAGCCTCTGTGGTTTGAGCAACAGCTTCATATCCCGCGAAGCTCAGAACTGCGTCGCGTTGGAAAACCAGCAGGAACAGCACCACAATTGCGCCGAGCGCCGTCAGGATGGGAG